>JAYUWQ010000815.1:0-3138 GCA_043753485.1 bacterium | reverse complement strand
ACCACTTCATCAACCAGCCGAAAAACTCGCTTTGTTTCGTGGGGTATGCCGATCCTGACAGCCCTGCGGGAGCCATCCTCGCTTCCCTGCCCGGTGCTCCGGTGAAGCTCTCCAATGCGCACCCGCCGGTGGAGTTGAATTGTGAGGTCGCCCGTTTCGACTTCAGCGGCCACGCCCCGCGCCACGACCTGATCGAATACGCCCGCAAGCTCAATCCCCGCAAAATCCTGCTCGTCCATGGCGACGGCCCTGCCCTCGATTGGATGGCGGCCACCCTCAGTCTGGCCCTGCCGGAATGTGAGGTGATCATCCCCTTGCCCGGGGAAAAGATCAATCTCGGTTAGGGAAGGCAACCCGGTTGGGTTTGTCTGCCGGGATGACCGGGGCCCCGCATTTGCCACCGCAAGGCTTTGACTGCTCCGGGGCGGCTTCCCGTGGCCCCGGGAGAGATTCCACCACGAAAGCCTTGCACGGGCAAGGCAGCCTGCCAGTTTCCCTCCAGTCCCAGAGTCGTTAACCCCGATCCTTTCATGCGCATTCCTATTCTCATGCCTCAGCTCGGTGAATCCATCGCGGAGGCCACGCTGCTCCGGCTGGACCTGGCTCCGGGGGATCTGGTGCAGGCGGATCAGGAGATCATGGAGGTGGAAACGCAGAAGGCGACCATGAGTGTGACCACTCCCTGCACCGGACGGGTGGAGGAATTGACCTGTGTGGTCGGGGTGAGCTATCCGGTGGGGAGTGTGCTGGGGTTTTTACGGGTCAGTGCCGAGGAAGCGATCCGCGCCGGGGTCATGCCCGGTGCGCCCACTCCCGCGTTGGAAGCCGAAGGGCATCCTGCTGAGGAAGAGGAGATGGCGGGGCTGCATTTCAAAGTGGATGCCGCCCACGCCATGCAGTCGGCTGTAGGAATCGGCGTCCAGCCTACCCTGACCGGATTGCCGGTGCCGGTGAATGCCGCCGGAGCCCATTATATTTCACCGCGGCTCCGGGCAAGGATGCAGGAGATCGGACTGAATGCGGCAGACCTTTCAGCGGTGGCCGGCAGTGGCGCGGGAGGTCGCGTGACGGTGGAGGATTTTGAAGCCTTCATGGCGGAACTGGAGCAGCACCGCACCACTCCGGCCAGCCCGATGCGCATCGCGGTGGCGGATTCCATGCGGCGCAGTTGGACGCGTCCGTTGGCCACCGTCGGCATCCGGGTGAATCTGGATCCGCTGCTGGCCCACCGGAAGGTGCAGCCGGCGGAACTCAAGGCCGGACCGGCGCTCTACGCGCTCCGGGCCTTGGCCATCGCCTTGGCCGAAAATACAGCCGTGGCCGGCCGGTTGGTGGGGAAACGGATCGTCCATCCCCAGGCCATTGACCTTGGCTTCGCCGTGGAGGTCGACGACGGAGTGCTGGTGCCCGTGATCCGCAACGTCGAAACCAAACACCTCGCACTACTGGTGAGCGTCTACAACGATCTCGTGCAACGGGCCCGGACCCGGAAACTCCCGCCCGACGCCCGGGGGCCAGGGATCGCCACCATCACCAATTACGGGACGTTTGGCATCCTCTGGGCGACTCCTATTCCACTGCCCGAACAGAATCTGGTGCTGGGGCTCGGTGCCGGGGAAAAATCCCCGGTCTGGGACCCCGTCTCCCTCTCTTTCCAACCCCAGACGCAGGCAGATCTCACTCTGAGTTTCGACCACCGCGTCCTTGACGGCGGCGGCGCGGGCCGGCTGCTGGCACGGGTGGCCGCGCTGATGCAGCAGCCAACCGGACTCTGACGGAGAAACGGAGATTTTTCCGTCAAAGGAAAGACTCCGGCCTTAGTTGGATTTGGCGGTGCCTTTGACCGGAGCGGCCAGTTCAATCAGATCACGGACGATCTCGAGGGTTTCCGCCTTAACGGGTTCGATCCCATGAGGGAAGGCTTCCTCCACGGTCTCGCCCGCATCCTCATCGTCAACCGGCGCGGTCAATTTGGCCTGGGCTTTTTCATCAGCCTTGGTTTCGGCATCGGTTTTGAGGCTGGCTTCCCCGACGGTATCAATGGTCAGAGGGAAAACCTTGTAGGGGTCCCCGCCCTTGTTGGCTTCGGCGATCCTGGCTTTGCGCTCTTCCTTCTGGGCATTGAACCGGTCTTCATTCACCTTGTCCTCCGCCAGGCGGGTCGCCTCGTTGAGGGACACAGAGTTCTTCTTCAACAACTCCTTGGTGCGGGTCACCACGTCCACTATATAACCGAACTCCGGATTGCTCTTCACCCGGCTGGAACTGCGTTCACGCAGGGCCGCAAATGGCAAGGGGTGGTTCGGAGCCATGTCATAAGTCATCGGCTCGATGGTGTCATAAGGCAGCGGGTCCTTGAGACTGGTTTCACCCATCAGGTCAGATTCATCATAGCGGGAGGGCAGGACCACGTCCGCTTTCACCCCTTCGCGCTGCGTGGAGCCCCCGGCGATGCGGTAAAATTTCTGGATGGTCACTTTCAGGCTGCCAGCGCGGTCGCGGGCACTGAAAAGCGGCATGTGATCCGCCACCCCGAGAATGGTCTGCACCGTGCCTTTCCCGAAAGTGGTCTTGTCCCCGACAATCACAGCACGCCCGTAATCCTGCAGGGCGGCGGCGCAGATTTCAGAAGCGGAAGCGCTGGACCGGTCGGTCACCACGACCAGCGGACCGGTGTAGACGGGTTCCGCTCCGCGGGAATAACGGGCTTCCACCCGATTCCGGTTATCGCGCTGCTGCACTACCGGGCCGCTCTTCATAAAGAGTCCAGTGAGGCGGATGGCTTCCTCCAGGGAGCCGCCGCCATTGCCACGGAGGTCGAGAACCAACCCGGAAATCCCCTCCTTTTGCAGACGGAGCAGCAGGGATTTGATATGGGCCGTCGCACTCACGGCGCCCTTTTTGTTCATGTTCTCCATGTCGGCATAGAACGATTCCAACTCGATCCAGCCAATCCGCACCGGTGGCGAGCCTGCTTTGTTCAGTTCGATCAATTCAGCTTTGGCGAGGGTATCCTTGATCTCGACCTTGGCCCGGATGATTTTCAATTCCCGGAAGGTGGTGGGATCATCCGCCGGTTGGATCTTGAGGCGGACCGTGGTGTTTTCTTCCCCACGGATCAATTGCACGATTTTTTCC
>JAYUWQ010000814.1:0-3141 GCA_043753485.1 bacterium | reverse complement strand
CTCCCGAATTGGACAGGGCTATGCAGGCCGCCAGCACCATGGCGGAACCAATGGCCCGGAGTTGGGATTCCTTGGAGCCCGGACCGGACAGCCGCTGCACCAAGTGATAAACCACCATCACGAATGCGATGAGGAAGAACGGCTTTTGGGCATTCAGGGCGACGCCGTTGAAGCCCGGAAACATGGCCTCAAAATCCGTCAGAAAAGCCAGAAGCTTTTCCCACAGATTTTGAGGGTTTGCCAATTCTGCTGCGAGAAATACCACGAATCAGGGTGCCTCCGGGGCCACAGGTTTAATGGGTGCAGTGGGGTCAAAGGTCGATGGCTTCGGTTTTGGAATGGTTCCCTGCGTAGCCTTTTCGAGCACCTTTTGACGATGAGTTTCCAGCCGCTCCATTTCCTGGACAGCTTCCACTTTCTGATCGACGGCAGGTTTGCAGGCGGAAGCCCCGACAGCAAAAAATATAGCAAACAGTCGGTTCATTTGGCGGTAGGATCAAAGGTGGACGGTTTGGATTTCGGGATGGTGCCTTGCGTGGCTTTAGCCAACGCGGCACGGCGTTCCTGATCGAATGCCTCCGCCGCTGCCTGAGCCTGAGCTTGCTTTTGAGAGTTCGTATCATTGACCTCCACGGTGGACTGCGCCGCTGCCAGCAACTCCTCTCTGGAGAGCTGCTCCTGCTGGCCCTGCAGGATTGCTATTTTGCCTTGAAGGCGGGCCACTTGAGCTTCGTCGGTGGCACCATCCAAATCCTTTGCCGTGGTATCGATCTGTTTCTGAATGTCCTCCCGCGCCGTGGCGAGCTGCTCACTTCTGGTGCGGTAGTCCTCCGCGATGGCGGCATGAGTAGCGGCCGCACGATACTTCTCGGGATCGTATTGGATGACCTGCCCGCTGGGCAGGGTTTCACCGACTTGGGAAAACTTGCCCCCGGCGGTCCGCTGCAACACGGAAAGCGGATCACTCAAGGCCTCCTCGCCTAACTTCTGATAGCTTTTGGTCAGCTCGGTCAAATCGCTGAGCTTTTTCAATTCATCGAGTCCCAATTGACCGGCCAGCGCCTCGGGATCTCCCATGCGTTTCAGGTCCTCGACGTAGTTTGCAATCTGAGTATATTGAGTCTGAAGCTGGGTGAGCCACTGCGCGTAATTCTGGACCCATTTGGAGGCACTGGTTGCGGTATGAATCGGGTCGTTCACGATGTCCACGGCCCGCACGGGAGGGGAAGCTGCTACCGCCGCGAAAAGGAAGAATTTGAGTTTCATATTCAGGATAAGGATTTGGTTTTGTAGAATGTCAGAACACAGTTTTACTCCATCAGTCTTACTGTGGCGCGGCGGGCCACGGTTTGGACGCCATGCACGTCTTCGGCTGCGGGAATTGTCAGGTCGTAGGAATTCTCGGTCCCGTATTCCCTGGCCTTGGCGTGTTCCATGGATTGCAGCATCCAGTAATGTTGTTTCGTGGCGTCCCCCTGTCCGCGGTTATAGCCTTTCTCCTCGGCAGTGGTGGCCTCCTTGTCTCCGAAATGATTACCGACTGCCGCCAAGCCGATGCCTGCGGCTGTTCCAGCGGCCGTGATGAGGGGATCTCCATCGCTCAGCTCATGGGCCAGCAATCCGCCCCCTGCCGCTCCTGCGGCATAAGTCGTTCCTTTCCTTACCCCGGATGCACTGCACGCCATGCTCCCGCAACATATGGTCCCGATAAGCAGGAACACGGACGCACGGGTGGCAATTTGACTCACTTTTTTCATGAACGGATTCGGTCTTGGTTTGGGGGTGTTTGGATTGTTGGTTCCGCGCGTGGCGACCTCGTTGATGATGCCGTCGAGGACGTTTTCGTAGTGGCTGAGGGCCTCGGCCCGTTCGTCCACCATGTTGCTGTCGGAAGCCGCCACGTAGAGCATCTCCGGGCTGGCGTAGATCCGCACCGAGCCATTGATCTGCTGCCCCATGTGCTCGGTCCAATAGCAGAAAACCGAATAGCGGTCGTGTTCCGGCAGATGCTCCGGGCTGGGATAATTGCGGATGGCATCCACTGTGATCGGAGGGAGCTTCAACTCATACTGAAGCATGTCCAAATCTGTCGAAGACTTCTGGCGGAAGATCATCTTGATCTGGGAATTCCCAATGAGGATGGGACGCAAATTCGCCGGGATCTGGGAAAGCTGCTGGGAGATGGTCACCAGCCACGCTCCATATTTCCGATATGTGGCGTAAGCGGCGGCAATGATTTCCTCTCCGCCGGGGACGGCGAAGAAGCGCGGTGCTTCCTCGAAGATGATCCGCTTCCGCAATTTGCGCGGAGCGGTCATGATGAGGTGCCGGATCACGTTGTTGACGAGGAACCCCGCCGCCTCTTTAAAGTCCCGGGCTGCCTCCGGGATCAGGGACAGCTCGAAGTGCAAAACTTTAGATTCCAAGCTGATGTTGCTGACTCCATCGAAGAACTTGCCGCGCTGCCCAATAGCCCGCGTCCATGTGCCCAACATGTTGGCGAGGTAGTCGATGACCTCGGCGTTATGATGCACCATCTTCCCGTGCCGGAGCGCGGTGTAGAGCGAATGATGCGTCAGGTTTTCATAGTCTGCGTGCTCCCATTGGGTGAAGATGAGATTCCGCACCGTCTGGCCTCCATCGCGTGTTTTGGCCCACTCGATAATGTCTTCCTGCGTGAATGATTGCAGAAACCGGTCGCTGTCCTCGGGGTGCTCGGAGAGCGCTTCCCGGAAAGCAAGGTAAGCATCCGTGAAGGTAGTAGCGGCGGGCTGGTGGTGCAGTCGGAACTGCTCGACCGCGTAGCCGAATCGTTGCAGCTCGTCAATGCGTGAGGGATACTGAGCCACCCAGTCCTCGGAAGCGTCGAAGTAAAGTTGGTTCAGGTATTCCCCAAATATGGCAACCCGCTGTTTGTTGGTGTCCTCATTGTCGGAGTAGCCCACCATCTTGAGGCACAAGGCAGCGGCGGTGCCGATGTGATAACTGGATAGCGGAAGGGAATTCGTGTCGAGATAGTTCAGCGTCAATTCACCGTCGAGCTGCAGCACGATGGGGGTCGCCCCCAGCGTCGCCGTGTAGGTCGCGTAGGTGAACCCCTCCTCGATGATGTAGGTGTAAGTGTAATACGGCTCGGTTTCG
>JAYUWQ010000813.1:0-3142 GCA_043753485.1 bacterium | reverse complement strand
GGCCCCCCGCTGGCTTTGGTAATAAGGCGCGTGCGGGCCGTCCTTTTCCGGGCCCTCATCCCACTCAATCCCCAGCCACCGGAGGCCATCCACGATCGCGGCTTGGGCGGCAGCGGTGTTGCGGGCTTCATCGGTGTCTTCGATGCGCAGCACAAACGTGCCGCCATGGGCGCGGGCATAGAGCCAGTTGAACAGGGCAGTGCGGGCCCCGCCGACGTGGAGGTAACCGGTGGGGGAAGGGGCGAAACGGACGCGGACGGGGGAGGACATAGGGGGGATGGTTAGTGGATTTAAAATTGGAGTGCCGTTCCTGAATTGAATTCAGCGGGGTTTTGCGGCTGGACGCATCGGGAGCCCATGGGCGGAGAGGTATTCTTTGACGCCGGCGATGGTGTGTTCGCCGAAGTGGAAGATGCTGGCGGCAAGGACGGCGTCGGCTTTGCCTTCGGTGAGCACGGTCACCATGTGGTCCAGATTCCCGGCGCCGCCGCTGGCGATGACGGGGATAGTCACGGCTTCACTGACGGCACGGGTGAGGGCCACGTCATAGCCGTTTTTGGTGCCGTCGGCGTCCATGCTGGTGAGGAGAATCTCACCCGCCCCGCGGCGGCAGACTTCGGCGGCCCAGGCGACGGCGTCGAGGCTGGTGGGATTGCGGCCTCCGTGGGTATAGACCTGCCAGGTGCCGTCTCCATTGGAGCGGGCATCGATGGCGACCACGATGGCCTGGTTGCCGAAGGCGGCGGCTCCCTCGTTGATGACCTGGGGGTTTTGGATCGCGGCGGTATTCAGGCTGACCTTGTCGGCTCCAGCGAGCAGAAGGGTGCGCATGTCGGCCACAGTGCGGATGCCGCCGCCGACGGTGAGAGGCATGAAGCAGCGGGCGGCGGTGCGCTCCACGACATCAAGGATGGTGCCGCGGCCATCGGAGGAGGCGGTGATATCCAAAAAAACGAGTTCGTCGGCGCCTTGATTGTTGTAAGCGACGGCGGATTCCACGGGGTCACCGGCATCGCGGAGTTCGAGGAATTTGGTGCCTTTGACGACACGGCCCTGATCCACGTCGAGGCAGGGGATGATGCGGCGGGTCAACATGGATGCTTTACGGGGGAGGATTTATGATTTGGAAAGAGGCGGGGATGCCGTTTGGTGGCTTTATCATGAATGAGCTTGAGACAGTGAGCAAGGCCTTGGGGCTGGAGGTTTTCCGGCGGCATATTTTCCTGTGTGCCGATGCCGCGGAGCCCAAATGCTGTGCGCGGAAGGACGGGCTGCGGGCGTGGGAATACCTCAAAACCCGCCTGAAGGAACTGGGCCTCGCGGGTCCGAAACCTCAGGTTTTCCGCACCAAAGCGGGATGCCTGCGCGTCTGTGTCCAAGGTCCCGTGGCGGTGGTTTATCCCGAAGGGACGTGGTACCGGAACTGCACGCCGGAAGTGCTGGAGCGCATCATCCAGGAGCACCTGATCGGCGGCGTGCCGGTGGCAGAGTATGTCTTTGCGGTGAATGCGATGGCGGGTGCGACAAGATGCTGATGGACACGAGAAAGGGTAAAATACCTCCTTGGAGGAAACCATCAGATTATTTCACTTCATGCGAATCCAAAGCTGAAAGTTCGACGTTGGCACTCTCATGCGCCGCTTTCCCGGGATGAGTCGAACTCTGTCCAATCTCTTCAAACCAATCTTTTTGCTGCCTATGCTGTCGCTGGCCATCGCGGAGTGGGCCCCAGCATTGCAAATAAGGTCCTTTTCCGATTCCAAGCACGAACGTTTTACCGGATTTCCGTCGGCTCCCGTGCGGAATCCTGGTTTTATCCATGCGTCCCTGAATCTAACCGGAGTGGGCTGGAGTGCAGAGGATCCGCAAAAGCAGTTTACGTTGATTTCCCCGCTGCACTTTGCGGGTGCAAACCATTTCCAACCTTCTCTGAACTCGATGGTAAATTTTTTAGCGCAGGATGGGACGGTGGTTTCACGTCAGGTGACCGCGCTGACGGCGGTGCTCAATGACCAAGGGCAAGCCTCCGATGTTTTGATCGGCACGCTGGGCGCGCCGGTACTTTCATCTTCGGGAGTTGCTTTTTTGCCGTATTTGAATCTCGACGCGGAAGCTGCCTATGTGGGACAATCCCTGATTGTGCTCGGCCGCAATGCGCGGGGCGGACGAGGGACCATTGCGGCGGTTGCGGACTTCGGGGGAGATCCAGTGACGTCAGCATCCGGCATTAACAGAACAAGGACGTATTCCTTGAACTACCAGACGGCATTCGGCGGGGCGGACGATTCCTATGCAGAGGTGGGCGATTCCGGCAGTCCCGGTCTGGTGGCAGTAGCAGGCCAGGCGGCGATAGTTGGCACCCATACGGCAGTGTTGACTGCGCTGGGCACGATCACCACGATCGACAGCCTGCTTCCCGCCTATGTCGCCAGGATCAACAACCATCTCAGCGTTGACGGCTATCATTTGACCCAGGTAACGCCCAAGGCAGTGGCTCTGGCCCTTGCCCAGAAGGCACCCGCATTGGTGAGGGCCGGTTATCCTTTTTCAGTGGAGCTGCAGGTGACCAATTCTGCCCTCACCAACGAAGCGCATAATTTGAAACTCAATCAGGAATGGAGCGGTGTGTCCTCTGCCGGGAGTGGCTCCGGTGACGGGTGGATTCAGGAGGCCGTTCCAGGCAGCCGGGTTCAAGCCCGGCGGGGAGGTCTTCCTGCTGGCACCATGACCGGGTTTGCGATCAGCACCACCATCGACAATCCGGGGTTATGCCGCAGCACAGCACAACTGACGGCGGATGGTGTTTTGCCGGCCCATCACGAACTGGAGGTGCGGGTGGTGGAGTCCTACCGGAGTTGGAGCCGCTCCTTGGCTTTGCCGGGTGCGGCGGAGGATCCTGACGGGGATGGCGTCGACAATCTGACTGAATACGCGTTTGGTGGCGATCCCGCCGTTCCCTCACAAGTCCGGCCGGGAACGACAGTTTCTTTGTTCCTCCGGTTTCAGCCGGGCAGTGGATCCGGCAGTCCAGCGGTCTCCTGGCTGCAACGGAGGAACAAAGAAACTGTCGTTCCCGGCCGGACTTGAGAGGGAACGGCGGGATCGCCACCAAACGCGTATTCAGTCAGATTGTCGACGCCAT
>JAYUWQ010000812.1:0-3144 GCA_043753485.1 bacterium | reverse complement strand
CGGTGGAATTCCGCGATAGGGATGGTCCGCGTCGTGGCATCGGGACTCACGGTTTCGACAAGAGCATCGAGCACCCGCATGGCCACCGCCATGTCGCTCGGGTGGGTGGCTATGCAGGCGTCGCTCACGCCAAGGATGGCATGCGGGCGGCTGAAGCCGCCGAGGGCCGCGCAACCGCTGCCAGGCTGACGTTTGTTGCAGGCTTGATTGGTGTCGTAGAAATAGGGACACCGCGTCCTTTGCAATAGATTGCCCGCGGTGGTGGCCATATTGCGCAATTGGCCGGAAGCACCGGCGGCTAAAGCCCGGGACAGCACGCCATAGTCGCGCCGCACGCGTTCATCGGCGGCGAGGTCGGTGTTCCTCACCATCGCTCCGATACGCAGCCCGCCTTCTTCCGTAGGATCGATGGTGTCCAGCTTCAGGCCATTCACATCAATGAGATGAGGAGGGGTTTCGATCTCAAGCTTCATCAGGTCGAGCAGATTGGTGCCGCCCGCCACGAAGCGGGAGCCGGGATGACGCGCCGCCGCAGCGGCGGCTCCGGCGGGGGAGGTGGCGCGTTCGTAGGTAAATGGTTTCATGCGGACCTCCCTGCTACTTCCGTGATGGCTTCGGCGATATTGGAATAGGCCCCGCACCGGCAGAGATTGCCGCTCATGCGCTCCCGCAATTCCTCAGCAGTCAGAGCAGGGGCCGCCATAAGGCCGGCGGTGACGTGGCTGGGAATGCCGGCCTTGATCTCACTCAGCATGGCGACTGCCGAACAAATTTGCCCGGGCGTGCAATAACCGCATTGGTAGCCATCGTGTTTCACGAAGGCCCGCTGCATGGGGTGCATATTTTCCGGCGTCCCCAAGCCTTCGATGGTGGTGATTTTGTCACCCTCATGCATGACCGCAAGCGTCAGGCAGGAGTTGATCCTCCTCCCGCCGGAAATGACGGTGCAGGCACCGCACTGGCCCTGGTCGCATCCTTTTTTGGTGCCCGTCAGTTGCAGATGCTCACGCAACACATCAAGCAGGGTCGTCCGCGTATCGATCTCCAGGGCAGCCGCCTTTCCGTTTACGGTAAACGAAACTTTGGTCATCACGGGCGTCAGCGCGTTGGGGGCCGCGGCGGTTTCTCCGATGGCCGCGTGCGGCAGGCCGGTCATCGCCGCCCCCGCCGCGCCGGTGATGAGAAATTTTCGCCGGGTAAAGTCTCCGGAGGAGCCTTCTAAATCAGCAGGATCATTCATATACTTTTCAGGTTGGTGTTATGATGCGGGAGCAAGGTCTTTAACGCTGCCAGCGCTTTCCCTTTCTTTTGACTGTCCATCCCCGGTGCGGCTCAGGAATTCGGGGAAACCGGCTGAAATCCTCACAAGGTCAGCCGGCGTGTCCACATCCAGGGCAGCGGAGGGCCGGTCCACCCAGGCCACTCCTGGCTCACGGGAAATAATTGCCTTCGCTCCCTGCTCGCCTTCCATCCTCAGCAGGTCATCGAATTTCGTCGCGGAAAACCATGCGGGCACTCCCAATTGTCCCGCATACCGGGAAGCGACAATGGCATTGGATAGCGAAGCCGCCTCCAAATCCCGCAGATGCGAAGCGTTTACTCCCGGTTGATCGGCCAATACAATGATCACCCCATCCAGCGATCCTCCCATCCAGGGACGAAGCCCGGCGACGATGGAGCCAGCCATTCCTTCCCTCCATGCGGGATTGAACACGATGTTCACCGGCATTCCCGCCAAGGCCTCGCGGCAAGGTTGATCCACGGCACCCAGCACCACGTTCACCGGACCCAGGTGAGACTCCAAGGCCGTTTCCACAGCGCGTCGCAGCAGGGATTTTCCGCCGAGTTCCGCCAACTGCTTCGGTGCTCCGAAGCGCTTGGACTCTCCCGCCGCCAGTAGAATGATGCCAGTCATACGCAGACCTCCATACTATGGATCGACCCCGGTTTTTCTTTGAGGAAACCGCCGTTCCTTCCCGCGAGGACGGCCGCCGCTTCCGCCAGGATGGAAAAAGCGATCTCCTCTGGGGATTCACTGCCAGTGTCCAGTCCCGCAGGAGCGTGGATGTTGCGCAGCCAGTGGTGCGGAAGCCCCGCTCCATAAAGGTCCACGAACAAGGACAGCAGTTCCTGATGCCGTCGTTTCGCGCCCAGCAGCCCAATGTATGGCAAACCGAGAGGAACCAGCCGGTGCAGTGCCGAGAGATCACGCCCGATCTTGTGAGTCATCACCACCGCAGCCGTGGCGGAGTCCGCGTGGAAATCATCCGGCAGTTCGTCCGGATGCGCATAACTTTGGAAAGTCCAGCCCAGTCCTTCCGTGAATGATTTCAGGGGCGCGACCTCCGGACCCGTGCCAAAAACGATGAGTCTTTTGGACGGAGGCAGGGTCTGGACAAAAATGCCGTCGTCCGAACCCTCTGGTGCAGTGGCATTGTCAGGCAGCAGTCTGGATCCCCCCGCCATGGCGTAGGGCACCGCGACTTTGCAGGGCTCGCGCCGGGCAATCCGCACCGCCATGTTCGTCAGGAAATTCCCGGATTCTCCCGCCGCCGGGATTTTCTCGAGATAAATGAATAATCTGCCGTCACAGCCGAAGAGCTTGCGCGTGTCGTATTCGACCAAGCGGGGAATCCCGCGTGCCATGACGTCGCCGCCCTCACGTGCGATCTCTTCCTCCAGACACCCGGCACTGAGGAAGCCGATGGTGCTGCAACCGTCGGGATGCACGAGCAGCCGCGCTCCGGGCTGGCGATAGCTGGAACCTTCCGCTTTCACCAGCGTGGCCAGGCACCATGGATGGTTCCTTCCGGTGACGGCGGAGTGGAGGATGCGGTGGAGGTCTTTCATGGGTCAAGCTCGGACACGGCGGACTTCGCGGCGGTACTTTCCACTCGAAATGACAGCCAACAATTATTCCGGTGTTGGGGATGGATTGGACATTTGACAGGAGGTCCGCCCCAACAAAACAACCGCGCGGTACAGGGGGAGGAGAAAGCGCATGGACCTTTTCATGGAGACAGGATCGAATGAATGTTCTACCGATGGATACGGCTCGAATATAAAACTTCCTTTTTTTAGTTATCGCCATGGGGTGTTCACCCCAAAAGGACTGCCCGTGAGCCGCCCCCTTTCTTCCCAGCC
>JAYUWQ010000811.1:0-22922 GCA_043753485.1 bacterium | reverse complement strand
CTGATCGCATTGACCAGATATTTTTGGGTCGGCTCGGGTTTCTGGGCCCCTTCGGTCATCTGATCATCCACCGATCCGCGATAAACCACGGTCATGTTTTTGGGGTCGATGGCGATGGCCTCGCAGGTGCGGTTCACTCCGTAATGCCTTGCCACCAGTTGTCGCTCATCACGCAGCACCGGCAGCGAACCCACCGCAGCCTTCAGCACCTCCAGGCGCAGGGACTCCGCATCCCCTGCCTCCGCATCCGGGGCCAGAGCATTCTTCCGGGACCTCACCAGCAATTCGATCACCGCATCGCTGGGATCTTCCTGCGGACAAGCATTCACCAGCCAGATCTCAACCCCCTGGCCACTGGTCTCCCTCTGCAGCGCCCGCAGTTTAGGCACCAGCTGGCGGGCGATGGGACAGCCGAAACTGGTGAAAAAGAGGACGACCAGTTTGGCGTTGCTGCGCCGGAGTTCGTAGTGCTTCCCCTGGTAGTCCAGCAGGCTGAAATTCACCGCCTCCTCCATTTTGGCCGTAACACGCGGCGGCTCCCGCTCCGGAACGGGATCGGCTGCCCGGCCCGGAAGAGCCGAGGTAAGCGACAAGACCGCGCAGCTGAAGATTTGGAGGAAAACGGATGAAACTGACATGGGGGACTGGATAAGCGGAATGCGGCTGGTTGTCAGGGGAAAAATCCAGCGGTCGCGCAGGGGCAGGGGTTCATCCCCGGGGTTGCTGCTTTTTCCGTGGCACGGGACGGGCGGGGCGTGTAGGACGGGGCGCGGGTTGGGTATGGTCCCTGCCGCCCTATAATTTCATTTGCAGCAATGGCCGGATTTTTTGTCAGTTTTGAAGGCGGAGAGGGATGCGGGAAGTCCACGCAGATCGGGCTGCTGATGGCCTATTGGCAGCAGGCGGGGCGGGATGTGCTCCATGTCAGGGAGCCGGGCGGGACGGCGATCGGGGAGGTGATCCGGCATTTGCTGAAGTACCATCCGGAGAATGGGTCGATGACGCGGGAGGCCGAACTGCTGCTGTTCGCGGCGAGCCGGGCGCAGTTGGTCAGGGAAAAGATCCAGCCTTTCCTCGCCGGTGGCGGGATCGTGGTGGCGGACCGCTTTTTGGATTCTACGACCGTGTATCAGGGAAATGGCCGCGAACTGCCGGCGGAGTTGGTGGCGGCAATCAATGATTTTGCGGCGGGCGGATGCCGGCCTCATATGACGATCCTGCTGGATCTGGATGCGGCGGCGGGCCTGGCCCGGGCCCGGGCGCGCCATGCGGAACGGCGGGACCGGATGGAGCAGGCGGAGGAGTCGTTTTACGACACGGTACGGCAGGGGTATCTGGACCTCGCCCGCCGGGAACCGGGCCGGTTTTGTATCCTGAATGCGGCGTTGCCGCCGGAAGCGCTGCATGCGCAGATTGTGAAAACCCTGATGGAACGCGGACATGGCCTTTGCTCCTGATAAAGCTCTCGCCCTGGTGCGGTCGGCCCATGAAAATGGGCGGCTGGCGCATGCCCTGTTGGTCAGTGGACCGGAGATGGCCGATCTGCACCGGCTGGCGGTCGATTTGGCCTGTCTGGTGAATGGCTGGACCGGGGCCGAATCCTTGGATGATCTGAGGAAACACGGTGCGATGGTGCTGGAACCGGAATCGAAAATCCGCCGCATCAAGATCGATCCGGTGCGCGAAGTGATCCGCCACGTGCAGTTTTCCACCGCCGATGGAGGGCAAAAGATCATCATCCTGAGCGAAGCGGACCGGATGACCGTGGAAGCCACCAATGCCTTTCTCAAAACCTTGGAGGAACCGCCGCCCGACACGCTGATTCTGCTGCTGACGCGGGCTCCTGAGCAACTGTTGGATACGGTGCGGTCAAGATGCCTGCAATTGCCCCTCTTCCGCCCCCAGGCGGGGGGAATCACTCTGACGCCGCCGCAGCAGGAACTCGTCGATGCGCTGGCGGCCTACTTCAGCGCCGGGAAACCCAATCCAACCCGGGCCATGGGGCTGTTGGGTGACTTCCAGCGAATCATCACCGGGCTCCGCGGGGAAATCGAGCAGGACCACAAGGACAGTCTGAAGGAGGAAACGGAACGCTATGGCCGCAGCACGGATGGGATGTGGCTGAAGGAACGGAAGGACTATTACGATGACTTGACCGAAGGCGCCTGTGCCGAAGAGCGGAATGCCTTGGTGGGGGTACTGTTCACCTGGCTGGGGGAATTGCTGCGCCGCCGCCACGGGCTGACGACCCTGGACTTGCCGGGCTATGCGGCCGTAACGGAGCGGGTGGCCGCCACCCTCACCGATGAGGAACTGCATCTGCGCCTGAAAGCAGTCGATGAGCTGCGGCGGAATCTGGCAACCAATGTCCGGGAAGTGCTGGCCTTGGAAGTCGGATTTTTGCATGCTTTTGGCTGAAGCCAGGCAGGGCTCACCCGGAGGGACGGGAGGCTGAAAGTAGAAAAGCACCCCAAATTATTATAATTACAATAAACTTGAAAATTACTGCTGATCCCTTAGCTTTGATATTCAAGATATGTCCTCCTTCCCTCCCGTCCCCCCTGAAGCCCCGGCGGGCTGGGTGCGCCTTGGGGGGAGCCGGTGGATCGTGGCGGGCGTGACCGCTTTGGGTTTGTGGATTGGAATGGCTCCCACCAAAGCCGAAACGCCCGCTCCCCCAGTGCTCCGGGTCAGCTATCTGGCTGAACTGCCAGTCTCATGGCGCACCGGACTGGCAGACCCCATTCATGATATCGCCCGCAGTCTCAGCACCTCGTTTGCGCAGCCGGTGGATATCGAATTACCCTCCCCCGCCGGAAATTTGCTGGGGGCGGAATCATGGAAGGAACTCTCCAACACCATTCAATCGGGAGGCGCCGAATTATTCCCGCTGCACGGCTATGAAGTGGTGGAGCGCGCCCGGGAACTGAATCTCAAACCCCTCCTCCTCGCTACCCGCAGAGGACGCTGGGAAACCCGCTTTGTCCTCCTGGTCTCCAACACCTCGGGCATCCAAAACCTGCGGGATCTGGAAAACCGCACCCTGCTGGTCCATCGCGACGGGTGTGGCAATCTGGTGGATTATTGGCTGGATACCGCCATCGCGGTCGGCACCGGGATGCAGCGCCAGAGTTTTGCCCGCTACCAGACCGTGACCCAGGCCCGGGAAGCCGTGCTGCCCGTGTTTTTCGGGGAAGCCGATGCCTGCGTGGTTTCGGTGGCCGCCTATCAATCGGTGGTGGCGCAGAATCCAGTGCAGATCCCGACCAGGCTGACGACCCTGGTGAAGTCCAAGGAACTGCCCGGTCAGGTGGTGGCCTGCCGCCTCAACCTCCCGCTGGAGGTCCAACGCCGGGTCATCGAGCAGGCCCGCCGCCTGACCTGGGACTTTGGTGAGGAACCCGGTGCGCTGATTCCGGTGGAGGAGGTGGCTTTCGATAACATGCGGGCCCTGCTGGCGGAACGGGGCAAACCAGTGGCCGAACCCATCCCGATGGCGGTCCCGGCTTCCGCCAAACTTCAAAGTTCCGCCCCGGCAAGGCCGGACTCACGTCCATGATTCCCGATACCCAGCCCAAGCGCTCCAGTATTCTGCGGCGGGTCACTCTGATGGCCTGGCTGGTCGCGGTGCTCAGCGTCGGGGTGTTTGCCGTGATCATGGTGCTGCAGCGCCAGTATTCCGTGCAGACCGAACTGGAAGGCGAGGCCCGCTCCCTCGCCCAGGCCATTGAACATGACATCGGACGCGATGTCACCGCGCAACGCCTCAGCGCGGTGGTGGATCATTGCCTCTCCACCCTGCAGCGTGAAAAAAATGTCGTTTATCTGGTAGTGACGCTCAAGGATGGGGACTCCCTCGTCCACACCCCCAATTCCAGCGGCCAGGATCACTGGCAACGCCTCCCCCTGAAAGGCAAAGTGTGGTATCCCGGCCCGGAAGACGAAAACCGCAGCCGCATCCTCAACAGCCCCTTCTACCTGCAGGACAAATGTCTCCACTACAGCCGCGCGGGCCTCATGGGAGGCAGCCAGTGGGGCTGGATTCATCTCGGTCTTTCGCTCGACCGCTATCAGGACAGCATCACCGCCATTTACCGGAATACCGGGATGGCCGGGGCGGTGGTTTTGATCATCGGTGCCCTCGTGGCCTACTTCCTGGCCCGCAATCTGATCAAGCCGCTGCGGGCCCTCCAGACATTTGCCCAACGCGTGGCCGGCGGGGCGCTCAATGCCCGCGCCAACATTGATGCCGGAGGAGAAATCGGGGATCTCGCCGATTCCTTCAACCGCATGGTCGAATCCCTCGAGCAGCACCAGGTCAAGCTCCGCGAGTCCATCAAAAGCACCGCCTCCCTCCGGGAAAAGGAAATCCTTCTCCGCGAAATCCACCACCGGGTCAAAAACAACATGCAGATCCTCACCAGTCTGCTCCGCCTCCAGACCCGCCAGACCGATAGCCTGCAGTTGCGCCAGGTCCTCCAGGAATCCGAGGCCCGTATCCGCTCCATGGGCCTGCTCCATGAGAAGCTCTATCAATCGGAAAGTGTCTCCACCATCGACATGCAGGGCTACCTCCGCACCCTCACTGCCGAACTCATCCGCACCAACACCCCGGCCGGAACCCACCGCGAGGTGAAGCTGGACGTGGGCGACGTGAATCTCGGCCTCGATACTGCCCTGCCCTGCGGTCTCATTATCACAGAGCTCGTCACCAATGCCCTCAAATATGCCTTCCCCAACCGGCACCACGGCACCATCTACATCAGCCTCCATGAGGCGCAGGGGGACGAGGATTTCGCTTTGATCGTCTGGGACGACGGGATCGGGATCGACAATTCATTTGATATCACCAAGGCCACCTCCCTCGGGATGCGGCTGGTGAAAATGCTCACCGACCAACTCAACGGCAAGCTCGCCTTCGACGGTTCCGCCGGCACCAAAGTCCAAATCCAGTTCAAGGAAAGCCAATACAAGATGCGCCTCTGACTCCCTGTCCTTTTCCACCCTTTGCACCGTCACTCTCTCCTCACATCTCCTGAATGAACCGCCGCATCCTCGTCGTCGATGACGAAGCCATTGTTGCCCACGATATTTCCGAATGCCTTTCGCATCTCGGCTGCGAAATCGTCGGCACTGCCCTGAGCGGTCCGGATGCGATTGAAAAAGCCGGCCGGTTCCGCCCGGACCTGATCATGATGGATATCGTGCTCCAGGGTCCCATGGACGGGGTGGAAGCCGCCACCCACATCCGCGAGCACTACGATATCCCCTGCGTTTTCCTGTCCGCCTACTCCGATCCCGCCGTCCTCGCCCGTGCCAAAATCGCCTCCCCGGCCGGTTATCTCGTCAAACCATTCGAGGAAGCCGGCCTCCGCTCCGCCGTCGAAATCGCCCTCTACAAAGTCGACCTCGAACGCGCCCTCCGGGAGAGCAAGGAATGGTTCATGACCACGCTCCTCTCCATCGGCGACGGCGTCATCGCCACCACCGCGGAAGGCCGGGTGCGCTTCATGAATCCCCTCGCCGAAGTCCTGACCGGATGGAACAGCAGTGACGCCTCCGGCCGTGATATTGAAGACGTCTTCCCTATCTTCAGCGAGACCAGCCGCCTTCCGGTGGACAATCCGGTGCGCCCTGCCCTGCTGGACAGCCGCCTCGTCACCTGCTCCCAGGATACGTTATTGCAACGCCGGGATGGCACCTGCCTGCCGATCGACAACTCCGCCACTCCCATCCGCAGCAGCCGCGGCGAGACTGCGGGAGCCGTGCTCATTTTCCGCGATATCACCGAGCGCCGCCTCGTCGAAACCGAGGTCCAGCGTTATCAGAATCACCTCGAGGAACTGGTCACCGAGCGCACCATGGAAATCCAGCACACCAACCGGCGGCTGCTGGCCGAGGTGGAGGAACGCCGGCGCGCCGATGAAGCGCTGGCCCGCCGCCTCACCATGGAAAGCCTCGTCGCCCGGCATTCCGCGGCATTCCTCCGCCACCGTCCGGATGATGCCGTCACGCCATTGCCTGAGGCCTTGAAGGCGATCGTTGATTTTCTCAAACTGGGCCGGGCCTATCTGCTGCAGTTCAGCACGGACGGCAGGACGGTCAGTTGCACCGACGAAGCCTGCGCTGCCGGAGTGGCCCCGGCCAAATCCTGCTTCCTGCAAATCCCCGCCGCAGCCCTGCCTCCCGCAGCCACCCACCCGGGCGGCCGGGGTCTCTTTATTGCGTCCAGTGCGGCGGAATTCGCTGCCCTCGCCCATTCGCGCGGCAGCTACGCCACCCTTTTGCTCAGCCTCCAGGACGGGCACGTCTGCACCGGCTACCTTGGCATCGATGCCACCGCCGGTCCGCGTGAATGGACCGTCGATGACGTCACTCTCCTCACCATGTTTGGGGATCTGATCCTCACAGCCCTCGGACGCTGGCGCGCCGAGCAGGAAAAATCCACCCTGCAGACCCAGCTTCAACAGTCCCTCAAGATGGAAGCCGTGGGCAAGCTTTCCGGTGGCATCGCCCACGATTTCAACAACATGCTGCTGCCCATCATCGGCTACAGCGACATGATCCTGGCCCGCCTGGACCCTGCGGATCCCTCCGTGGTGGAACTCACGGAAATCCACCGCGCCGCCAACCAGGCCGCGGCCCTGACCCGCCAGCTCCTCGCATTTTCCCGGAAACAGGTCGTCAAGAAAACCACCTTCGATCTCAATGACCACCTCCGGGAGATGACCCGCATGCTGAGCCGCATCATCGGAGAGGATATCGAGCTTCGCATGTCACTCTGTCCGGGCACCCTTACCCTGCATGCGGACTCCGGGCAGGTGGAGCAGATCATCATGAATCTCTGTATCAATGCGCGCGATGCCATGCCGCATGGCGGGATGATCGAGGTTTCCACCGAGGCCCGCGATGCTGCGGAAAGCCCCCTCCCGCTCATCAACAGCAACTCCACGGCAGGCCGTTATGCCGCCATCACCGTGAAGGATTCAGGAGGCGGCATTCCGCAGGCCATCCAGGACCATATCTTCGAACCCTTTTTCACTACCAAAGGCCAGGAAGGCACCGGCCTTGGTCTTTCCGTCATCTACGGCATCGTCCAGGAACATCAGGGCGGCATTCGTCTGGAGTCCACCCCGGAACAGGGGACCACCTTCCGTATTTTCCTCCCGGCCGCTGCGGCGGAACCCACCGCCCCGATCCCGGAAGCCACCCGTCCTGACAAAATGAAGTCCATGCCACGGGGGACTGGCCAGCGCGTCCTGCTGGTGGAGGATGAAGCCGCGGTCAACCGCCTAGTCCGCACCGCCCTGACTCAGAATGGCTACACCGTCACCACCGCCTTCTGTGTCAAGGAAGCCCTAGCCCAATTCGACCAGGCGGAAGGAAATTTCGACATGATCTTCTCCGATGCCGTGCTTCCTGACGGCAATGGGGTGCAGCTGCTGGACATTTTCCTCTCAAGAAATCCCGCCCTCCGCGCCCTGCTTTCCAGCGGCTATACCGACCGGGATTCCCTCATGCAGATGGCCCGCCAGCGCCGCATTTCCTTCCTGCCCAAACCCTATACCCTGCCGACCCTGTTCCGCACCGTGGCTGATGTCATGAAGGACCAAAACACCCACCTCCTGGTCTGATTTCCCTGCGGACGCCCCCTCAGGGCTGGGCCCAGCCTTCTGCCAACCGGTAGTACTGGCGCCCGGACATGGGCTCCTTGAAAAACAGGGTCTCTCCAGCCAACTGCCCGCCCACAGTGACGTCCGCCCAGAGCTGCAGGTCAGCGCTGCTCTCCAGATGCCACGCTCCTGTCAGCCGCGGCCATTGCACGGTGAAGTCAGGAAAGGCGGCCACAAAACCCAGCGACGGAGGAGTGCCCGGTCCTGCACTATAGCTGTCATACGTCACATTCACCGCTCCGGTGCCGGAAGCATCGTAGGCAAAGAGCCCGCAAAAGCCGGACTCATAAGTGCTGTCGGCCGTTGCCATCACCACCAGCGGCAGCAGCGGCTCCGCCAGATCAAAAACCGCCGCCGTCAGTTGATCCCCCTCACCACAGAAGACAAACCGGAACGAATTCCCCGGCGGCAGATTCAGGGGGACCCTCGCCAGATTGGTCGGGACCTCCCCGGCCAGCCGGTTGATTTCGAGGTCATGATCATCCGGCTGATAGTTCAGGGAATAACCGTCGGTCGCTCCGGGCCCTGGATTGGGCTGCACCCGGGCCAGCACCCCGATGGCCTGATCCAGCGCCCCATTCCACGAGACCAGATCCACCACCACCACGAAACTCCCGTAAACCCGGTCCGCCCGGTAGCTGGCCACCCGCGCCGGGCCCAACTGCGCATCCGGAGTCGGATCACACCTCAACTGGTACAGTCCGGACTGTACCTGATAGGAGGCATAAGGCGAATTCAACGCCAGCCCGATCGGATCCAGCCGGGTCCATCCATTGTCATTCCCCGTGCTGAAATCATCCGTCTGCCCCGGACTGCCCAGGATCATGAACTGCCAGCAGAACAGGAAGCACAGGTAGCGGGAGGACATGACATGATTCCTACTACGCCGATGCCACCGCCTGCAATCCTATTCCAGTGCTGGAAAAGATTGGCGGATCCCCCCGTTTCACGCCATCATCCGCTCATGCCGCGCCCCGCTTCACTCCTCCTGGCCTGTCTCTGCCTTCCCTGCGGATGGGCCGTGGCCGGGGACACCGCGTGGATGCTCCATCTGGACCGCCCCGCCGCAGTGGGAGACCGCTGCACGGTCTCCTCCTCCGGCAAGCAAAACCGCCGTGTCGAAACCACCTCCGCCACCCAGCCCAAGGAAATTGCCACGGAAAACCTCGAAGTCACCTATCAGGCCCTCCATGAGGTCCGCGCCATCGATTCCCATGGGCATCCTTCGGAAATGCTGATCCGGATTGACCGCCTCGCCACCAATGATGGCTCCGGCCCCCAGGAGCAATTCCCTGCGGGCACCCTCATCAAAGCGACTGCCGATGGCAATCAGACCCGGTATTTCCTTGGCCGCGATGAACTCGAAGGCACTCTGAGTGATGCCTTGAACCTGGCGGGCACCAAGCTCCCCTCCCCTCAGGAGCCCTCCGAGGACGCCGTGTTTCTGAATCATGCGGTGCGGCGTCCCGGGGAGACCTGGACCGCCGACCCCAAGCGCCTCGCCGACGCCATCGAGGCCACCAGCCCTTTTGTCATCGATCCTGTCACCTCCACCGGCGAAATCCGTTTTGAGGAGCCCGTCACCGAAAAGGACATCCCCGCCCTCGCCACCACCACCACCTTCCGTATCAACCCGGTTTCGCTTGGAAAATCCGGCCTTGGCCAGGCGCTCACGGAAAGCTCCGTCACCTCCACCACCATCCGGCTCTTCCCCATCGATCCTTCGCTTCCTGTGGTCAAGGAAACCCTCGACACTTCCATGAAGCTCATCCAACGGACCAGCACCGGTCCCAAACCAGCCGGCACGGAAACCACCTTTCACCGCCAGGTCACCCGCCATTGCCTGCCGGTGCCTCAAGGCTAGGGGCCGCTGGAAAGCTGGATCTGAGGCGCGGCCGCACAGTCCGGCTTGGCTTACCGGGGCTGGCCCATCCTCCTCACAATCGCGTCCACATCAAAAACACACCCGCCCCAGGTCCCGCCGCTGGCACCCTGCAGCGCGGCCCACAAGCGGGTGTCATCCGGCAGCTCAGGATGCGGAGCCAGCGTCTCCTGACTGCCCCGGCCTGACAAAATCACCGCCCCTTCCTCCGGCGTCACCCGTTCCTCCGCGGATCCGATGAAATCCACCGTCCCACTCAACTGGTTCAGATCGATTGCAATCCGCACCCGGTCGCCCTCCCGCAGCTTGCCCAGCGGCCCGCCGGCCAGCGCTTCCGGTCCCACATGGCCAATGCAGGCGCCGGTGCTCACTCCGGAGAACCGGGCATCGGTAATCAACGCCACTTCCTTGCCGAACGGCAGGAATTTCAGGGCCGAGGTGAGTTGGTAGGTTTCCTCCATGCCCGTCCCCATCGGCCCGCAGCCCGCCAGCACCATCACCTGACCGGCTTTGATCGAGCCCTCCTTGATCGCCGCCATTGCCTGCTTCTCGCTGGTGAAAAACCGCACCGGCCCCTCGAACCGGTACACCCGGTCCGCATCCACCACCCGCGGATCAATGGCCCCGCTTTTGATGATCGCTCCTTCCGGGCAGACATTTCCGGTCAGGAAGGTCACCGTGCTCCCCATCCCTGCCGCAGCCGCGGCGGCCGGAGTCAGGATCACCTGATCCGGATTCACCCCATCCTTTTCAAACAACAAATCCCGGAACCGCCTCCGCCGCTCACTGGTTTGCCAGGCCCGCAGCACCTCCTCCAGCGTCACCCCTCCCACCGTCCGCACGGACAAATCCAGCAGCCCCAGCTCCCGCAGATGCAGCATGACCTCGGGCACGCCGCCGGCCAGGTAAACCATCACCGTCGGATGATGCACCGGACCATTGGGCAGCACACTCACCAGACGCGGAGTCGCCCGGTTCACCGCCGTCCAATCCGCCACCACCGGGCGCCGCAACCCAGCCGCATGGGCAATCGCGGGAATGTGCAGCAACAAATTCGTCGAGCCCCCGAACGCTGCATGCACCACCATCGCATTTCGGATCGCGGCATCCGTCAGGATATCCCGGCTCCGTGTCCCTGCCATCTCCATGGCCACCAGGGCCCGCGCCGATTCCCGCGCCAATTCCAGCCAGACCGCTTCCCCGCTTGGTGCCAGGGCGCTGTGGGGCACACTCAACCCCAACGCCTCGCCCACCACCTGGGAAGTCGCGGCCGTCCCTAGAAACTGGCATCCTCCCCCCGGCGACGCACACGCCCGGCACCCCGCCTCCGCTGCTTCCTGGAGCGAGATCATCCCATGCGAATACCGCGCGCCCAGGGTCTGCACCGCGCCCGCATCCTCCCCGGTTTCCGGCGGCAGGGTCACCCCGCCCGGCACCAGCACCACCGGCAAATCCTTCATCCCCGCCAGCGCCATCATCATCGCTGGCAATCCCTTGTCGCAGGTCGCCACCCCCATCACCCCTGACCGCTGCGGCAGGCTGCGGATCAAACGCCGGAACACCTGCGCGGCATCATTCCGATAGGGCAGACTATCAAACATCCCCGTCGTCCCCTGGGTCCGTCCATCGCAGGGGTCCGACACAAACGCCGCAAACGGCAGCCCTTTCAGACGCCGCAGTTCCTCCGCCCCCGCCCGCACCTGCTGGGCGATCTCCCAATGCCCCGTGTGATACCCCAGCGCCACCGGCTGCCCTGCCTCATCCCGCATCCCGCCCTGGGTGCTCAGAATCAGCCACTGCTTCCGCCCCAGCTCCTCCGCCTTCCACCCCATCCCCGCATTCTGCGACAAGCCGAACAAATGCCCGCTCGGCCACTCCCGCAGCATCCGGTCGGTCACCGGCAACTCCCCCGCCGGCCCCGCGGCTTTGGTGCGCAGATCGTAGCAGGATTCCGGGGTTTCAAATAAATTCATTGGGGAATCAGAACAGAAGGACACGGCGGACAGCAAGAGAAAGTGTCCCGGGTGTCCCCAGCCGGGGGGCAGAACCTTGGCCGGATTCCTTGGTTTTCCATCAACAAATGCCTGTGGCCCCCTGATGCCCCGGAGACGGTTGAGGACAACCGGCACCCCGTCCTTATCCCGCCACCGCGTCACAAACCCGCGCCGCCGCATCCACCGGAGCCAGCTGCCGCATGGCCCCGGACAGCCGTTTCCGTTCCGCTTCATTGGCGAGCAAACCGGTCAGCAGCTCCCCCAGTTTGCCGCCGCCCAGCTCCGCTTCCTCCACCGCCAGCGCGGCCCCCGCCTTGGTGAAGACTTCGGCGTTGCGCCGTTGGTGATCATCGGCCGCCGTTGGATAGGGCACCAGAATCACCGGCAGGCCGAAAGCGGACAATTCGCTCAGACTCGACCCGCCGCTCCGCGACACCGCCACCTCCGCGGCGGCGTAGGCCATTCCCATTTCCTGACAAAATGGCACCACCGCAGATACCACCGGTGAGGCCGCATAGGCCGCCTTCAGACTTTCATATTCACCCGGCCCCGTGATGTGCAGCACCTGCACGCCGCGCGCTGCCAGCAGGGGCAGCGCTTCCACCATGGCGCGGTTTACCCCGCGGGCGCCCTGGCTGCCGCCCATCACCAGCACGGTTTGTTTGGATCCGGACAATCCGAAAAACCTCAGCGCCTCCGCCCGGTCCGGTTTGGTCAGGAGGGCGGTCCGCAACGGCGTGCCGGTCACCCTCGTTTTTCCCGCCGGGAAAAACCGGGCGCAGGCTTCCAGTCCCAACAGCACTCCGGTGCAAAACCTGGCGGTCAGTTTGTTGGCCTTGCCGGGCACCGCATTCGATTCATGCACAAACGTCCGCAGCCCCAGCCCCTTGCCTGCCCACACCGGCGGCAGGGAGGTGAATCCGCCCATGCCCAGCACCGCATCCGCCTTGAAGTCCGTCAGCAGTTTCCGGCAATGCTGCCGGGTCCGCCACACCCGCCAGAGAAACCCCGGCATCTTCAGCGACAGCACCTTCGGCATCGCCACCGCCGGCACTTTTTCAAACCGCAGGTCCTCATGACCCTGCACCGCCAAAGCATCGATCTGCTTTTCCGAAATCAACAACATCGTTTCCCAGCCCCGCCGTTTCGCCTCCTCCGCCACCGCGATCCCCGGGAACAGATGTCCCCCCGTCCCGCCACAGGCAATCACCAAACGTTTCACCGGTTTCCTGGAAGCATCACTCATAATCAAAAAGAAAGCCGCCAAATTGCCTCCCGCCTCCCAGCCGGCAACCCCGGACTTGCCGCCACCGCTGGGATTGCCCCAAAAAAGCCCCGCAGGTTGGCACCGGCGGGGCTTCTGAAATGGTATGCTGGGTGGCGAAACGAGTTAGTTCGCGCGGCCGAGATAGGAGCCGTCCTCCGTTTTGACGCTGATCTTTTCGCCTGGATTGATGAAAAGAGGCACCCCGACCCGCAGGCCGGTCTCCATGATCGCGTCCTTGTAAACGTTGTTGGCGGAGTCGCCCTTCACGCCCTCAGGCGCTTCCGCGACCACCATGATCATGGAGGCGGGGAGCTCAATGGTGGCTGGCACGTCGTCCGTGAAAACGACCACGTATTTCTGACCTTCAATCAGGTAATCCTTCACCTCCTTGATCATTTCGTCGCTCAGGGCCACGTCATCATAGGTTTGCAGGTGCAGAAAGTGGTGGCCGCCGCTGTCCTTGTAGCTGTATTCGTAATCCTCTTTGGTGAGGTTCACGCTGTCGAGCGACTCGTTGGACGTCATGCGCAGGTTGTGCACCCGGCCGGAGCCGATGCTTTTGATGGACATCTGGACGTAGGACGCCATGCGGGGGGGCGTTTTCAGTTCGGTGCCCGTGACGAGACAGACGTCGCCATTATAACGGACGGCGTGTCCTTTGCGAAGATTGATGACCGGTGTGGATGCCATAGGGCGGCTGAGATAGACCGGTTTTGAAACCATTGCCAACCCCGATTTCGGGAAAAATCCCCCGTGTCCTTCCGGGACAGTCTGTGAAAACCACCTTAGTGGCCATCAACGTCCAAATACGGGTTCGCAGTTTGGAAGTGCGGAGCGGTGGCATCAAATCCTAATCAATCACTTCCACGCAATAGTGTGAAACTACAGTCGAGTAGAAATTTGGGGTTCTTTTCAACAGTCCGAGGATGCCCGACTCCTCGATCATTTGAATTAAAGTTTTCATCGCCACCCCGTATTTAGATCTAGCTTGCGCCTTTTTATCTCCATTGAGGTCATCGTATTTATAATACGCTTTAAAATCAAATCCATCTTCTTCACTGAAGCTTGCGAAACTCTGATAGCACCAATCCCCCGTGTTGGCTCTTAGCAAAGCAATATGCCCGGGGGATTGGTGGGACGGAGGTCTATCCTTGGAGAGTTCGCGCAGAATGTTATGCTGCTCCAAAACAAACTTTTTCACTTCTTCGAGATTGTTTTGATCGAGCGTCGGATTGCGGTTAAACATGTAGTCAAATCTCTTGATGTCACGCTCGTCCACTTCGACCCAAGATTTTAACGCCCTCCTATCATGCTGATCTTTCTCGCGATATCGATAAAGTGTTTTCTCAAACTCCTCGACGGAATTCAGACACAAAAGATTCTCATCAATTGCGAATGCGTAGAATGTCTCATGAGCGTGTTGGCTAGAAAAGTCTCGGATCGACTCAACGGACTTCTGGAGAAGGGAATTCAGATTAAACGACATCTTGAAGGGGATTTGAAAGCGAACAGTCTTTTACGCCACCAGATCTGGTGAGATATCCATCTGTGTTATTTGCATAATGGAGCGTCGATGTGGATGGTAAGTGGCTGATGCCCCACAGCCACTGACTAATAACAAAATCATATCCAACTCAACAGGATTTAAAGGAAATTTCAGGGATTGCTGGCGTTGGTTGATGCCGAGGAGAAGCAGTCCACGATCTGATCAGGTCGGGAAAGTAGTAGCCCAGGTCGCTCCTTACGACGTTCAGGCGGTTGGCGATTAACCTCAGGCACCCGGCTTTGTTGGGTTGCCCGCACCGACTTCAGACTTGAGCAGGGCGAGAGCTGCGAGGAACTGCGCCGGGGAGTAGATCAAAAGCGAGGACTCACGGAAATCCGCTTCATTCCGGGTTACGATGCAATCGGCACCTGCGAGAGCGGCGGAGTGATGCAGAACGGCATCCTCGAAATCCGAAAAGCGGTCGTTCAGCGCGGAATCAATCACGGATTGATTGACGGGCGCGACGGTGCAAATAGCCGTCAAGTCCTTGATTTTCTCAACGGTATCCTTGGCACCCAGGTGACGCCGGACAAGGTAGAAAACGGTCGTCACCGTCGTGGCACAGATCGCAGCCACAAAATCACCCCGCTCCGCACGGTCAAGCACCAGGGACGAGTCCGCGAAGAAGGGATCCCGCCGGGTGAGGACATCCACGATGACGTTGGTATCAATCAAGGCATTCACGAGTGTTTGCGCTCCAAATGGTCGATGTAGTCTTCCATATCGGAATCAGCCTGCGGGATGCATCCCGCAAGTCGTCGTGTTCTCGGCGCGAGACGGTCGAGATCCGGTTCCGAAACCTCCCTGTTTGCGGCAAGTGAGGAAAAATAATCCGAAACCAGTTTGGAAACTGAAACCCGTCGTGCGGCCGCAGTGCGCTTTGCGGCAGAAACCAATTCTTCAGGAACGTGAAGCGTTAATTTTGACATGACGTAGTATTCATCAAAAGTGCACGTCGGACAAGAGGTTATTCAGGACTGAGGTAGCTTTAAGGGGCTGTTTCCAAGGATCCGGCGGATCTTGAGGTTGTAGAATGACGGTGTGGAGGGACGGAGAACCGCAATTCCCCTAAAAGCCTATAGGAAATTAGGAGAATTCACTTGCCGCCCGTTTCGGAGGCGGTATGATGGCGTCCCTTTCCTGCCATGTCCGCCATCCGATCCTATAATGTCAGCCTGCTCCAGCAATTGGAGTCCGAGGCCATCTATGTGCTCCGCGAGACCGCGGCCCAGTTCCGCAATCCCGCCCTGCTCTTTTCCGGCGGCAAGGATTCAATCGTAATGGCCTGGCTGGCCCGGAAGGCCTTCCACCCGGCCCGCCTGCCGTTCACCCTGCTCCACGTCGACACCGGGCACAATTTCCCGGAAACCCTGGTCTACCGCGATGAATTCGTGCAAACCATCGGCGCCAACCTCAAGATCGCCAGCGTGCAGGACAGCATCGACCAAGGCCGCGTGGTTGAGGAAAAAGGCCACCGCGCCAGCCGGAACAAACTGCAGACCGTCACTCTGCTGGATGCGGTTTCCGACAACAAATTCGACGCCTGTCTCGGCGGAGGCCGCCGCGATGAGGAAAAGGCCCGGGCCAAGGAGCGCTTCTTCAGTCATCGCAACGATTTCGGCCAGTGGGACCCGAAAAACCAGCGCCCCGAGCTGTGGAATCTGTTCAATGGCCGCATGCACGAAGGCGAGCAATTCCGCGTCTTCCCCCTCTCCAACTGGACCGAGATGGACGTCTGGCTTTACATCCGTCAGGAAAATATCCCGCTCCCCAACATCTATTTCAGCCACCAGCGCCGCGTCTTCCAGCGGGACGGCTCCTGGCTCGACGCCGAAACCGGCTACGCCCAGCCCCAGCCGGATGAGCCGATTTTGGAAAAAACGATGCGTTTCCGCACCATCGGCGATGTGACCTGCACCGGTGCCGTGGAATCCCCCGCCGCCAGCCTGGACGACATCATTGCCGAAGTCGCCGCCGCCCGCCAAACCGAACGCGGCACCCGCGCCGACGACCAGCGCAGCGAAAGCGCCATGGAGGACCGGAAGAAGGAAGGATATTTTTGAGAGTCTTTCCCTGGTCCTCCCTTCCCCCATTTATTCAACCATTTTAGATTACCATGGACTTGCTCCGCTTTACTACTGCCGGCTCCGTCGATGACGGCAAATCCACTCTCATTGGACGTCTGCTCTACGACTCCAAATCCATCTTCGAGGACCAACTCGCGGCGGTGGAACGCTTCTCCAAGAAGCGGGGCGACGAGCACGTGGATCTGGCTTTGCTGACCGACGGCCTGCGGGCCGAGCGCGAGCAGGGCATCACCATTGATGTGGCCTACCGGTACTTCGCGACGCCGCGGCGCAAGTTCATCATCGCCGACACCCCGGGGCACATCCAATACACCCGGAACATGGTCACCGGCGCCAGCACCGCGAACCTGGCCATCATCCTGATCGATGCCCGCAAAGGCGTGATCGAGCAGACCTGCCGCCATGCCTTCCTCGCCAACCTGCTGCGCATCCAGCACGTGGTGATTGCCATCAACAAGATGGACCTCGTGGACTACTCGGAGGCCAAGTTCGAGGAAATCAAAGAAGCTTTCCAATGCTTTGCCAGCCGCCTCGACAACCTGGTGGAAATGACCTTCATCCCCATCAGTGCATTGAAGGGCGACAACGTAGTGGACAAGTCGGAAGCCATGCCGTGGTATCAGGGACCTACCCTGCTTTATCATCTGGAAACCGTTTACGTCGGGACTACGGAAAATCACGTCGAAGCCCGCTTCCCCGTGCAATGGGTGATCCGTCCGCAGAGCGATGAATGGCACGACTTCCGCGGCTTCAGTGGCCGCGTCGCTGGCGGCGTTTTCAAACCGGGCGATGCCGTCACCGTGCTCCCCAGCGGCTTCCAGTCGAAGATCAAGGAGATCCACACTGCGGATGGTCCGCTGGAGGAAGCCTACAGCCCGCTTTCCGTCACCCTGCTGCTGGAAGACGAGATCGACACCAGCCGCGGCGACATGATCGTCAAAGCCAACAACCCGCCGCAGGTTGGTCAGGACCTTGAAGCGATGATCTGCTGGTTCGGGGAAAAGCCCCTCAACCCGCGCGGCCGTTTCATCCTCCGCCACACCAGCCGCGAAGTACAGGCCGTGATCAAGGAAGTGACATACAAGGTGAACATCAACACCCTGCACAAGATCGAGGACGACCTCGAGTTCCGCATGAACGACATCGGCCGCATCTCGATCCGCACCAGCGCTCCGGTTATTTTCGACCCCTACTCGAAGAACCGCATCACCGGGAGCTTCATCCTGATCGACGCCGGCACCAACGAAACCGTCGCCGCCGGCATGATCCGGGGGTGAAGCGTCGCTCCAGAAAGGGTCCGTCCGGCTTCAGGCTTCCTGCGGGGAAACCGCAACGTCACCATGGCAGACCGGACCAGCCAGCTGCCATCAGCTGACTGCCCATCAACCATAGCAGGCTTGGAAAAGGCCGTGCCGGCCACCAGGGAAGCAAGCGCGGACCCTCCGGGGTTCTGCAGGCAACGATACATTTTCATTGCATCGTTGCCGCCCGGCCGGGCATGCTTTGCTATCCTTTTCCCCTGGTTCAATGATCCAAAAAGTCCTCGTCCTCGGCTCCGGCAGCGCCGGGCTGATTGCCGCGCTTTCCCTGAAACGCAAGATCCCCCGCCTCAAGGTCCGTATTGTCCGCAGCCCGGAACTCGGCGTGATCGGCGTCGGCGAAGGCACCACTCCCAACTTTCCGCGCCACCTTTTCGATTACCTCGGCATTCCCCGGCAGCGCTTCTACGAACTCGCGGAGCCGACTTGGAAACTCGGGATCCGTTTCCTTTGGGGCACCCGGAAGCGCTTCGACTACACCTTCAGCAACCAGCTTGATTCGCACCGTCCGGATCTCCCCATGCCTAACGGATATTACTGCGACGGGGAATTCTCCTGCGTGGACGCGCCCTCCGCCATGATGCGGGCCGGCAGGGTGTTCGCCCGGCTTCCCAACGGGGCTCCTGACATCCAGCCATGGCACGCCTTCCACGTCGAAAACCGCAAGTTCGTGGAAATGCTCGAAACCGTGGCCCGCGAGTCCGGAGTGGAAATCATCGATGGCAAAGTGACCGGCTCAGAGCGCGGCCTCCAAGGCATCGCCGCGGTGCATCTGGAGGACGGGCGCAAGCTGGAAGCCGACTTCTTCGTGGATTCCAGCGGATTTCACAGCGAGCTGCTGGGGAAAGCCATGGAGGAGCCCTTTGAGAGTTTCGGCTCCACCCTTTTCTGCGATCGTGCCGTGGTTGGGGGGTGGGAGCGCACCAGTGAACCGATTCTCCCGTACACGACCGCCGAGCAGATGGACGCCGGCTGGGCCTGGCAGATTGAGCACGAACATCACGTGAACCGAGGCTATGTTTACAGCTCGCAGTTTATTTCGGACGAAGAGGCCGCAACCGAGTTCCTCCGGAAAAACCCCAAAGCGCCGTCATCACCGAGAATCGTGAATTTCCGCAGCGGCTGCTATCGGCGCCTGTGGGTGGGCAACGTGGTGGCGATCGGCAATGCGGCCGGGTTTGTGGAGCCATTGGAAGCCACCGCGCTCATGATCGTCTGTTCCCATAGCCAGAGTCTCGTCAATTTCCTGATTCACAGCAAGCTGGAACCCACTCTCTCCATGATTCAACTCTACAACGAGGTCACGAAAGGCACCTGGCACGAAACCCGGGATTTCCTTGGACTTCATTACAAGGTCAATCTGGCCCCCACTACTCCTTTCTGGCAACATTGCCGCGCTGATACGGATCTCTCAGGCATTGGGGGACTGCTGGAATTTTACGCGGAAAACGGCCCCACCGGGTTCTGCCGCTACCGGATGCCTGCCAGCCAGAGCGACTTCGGCATCGAAGGCTACTTTGTCATGCTGGTCGGCAACAAGTTTCCCCACGGCAAACGCCATCAACCCACCGTCCAGGAACTCAACATCTGGGAGGCCCACCGCACCGCCCACATGACCAAGGCCATAACGGCCCTGAGTGTCAAAGAAGCCCTTGCCTGCATCCGCCGCCCCAACTGGCAATGGGACGAGGCACCTCCTTCCCGGAAACGCTGAGCCAAGGAACGGGATGGCCCCAAAAAGTCCGCATCAGACCAGCCTCTGCGGTTTTTTAAAAGGGGAATCGCTCCAGCTGTTCAGGGAACGATGGGTGCCGGTTTGAACATCCGCAGGAAGTTTCTCTGCACGCTGTTCAGATTGGCGGCTTCAAGCAGGACGCGTTTTCCTCCTGGCTGATTGAGATTCCCGGTCAGGGACAGGTCGGACCACGCCTCCACGTTGCCGAGATTGACGCTCTGCTGCAGGACGTAGTCAGTGGCCGGCAGGGTCCACGTGAACCAAAAGGGGGTCACCGCAGGATCGATCAGACGGATGCCATCAGGAACGGTGGCTGACTTCTCCAGCACTCCGGAAGTCATATTGGCATCAATGTCCCCGGTGATCTGATTGGTCCCTCCCGTGATGGAGATCCCGGAAAAGATCACCCGTTCTCCAATGCGGGCCAATTCTCCAGGAACAGTGCCGAAATAGGCATACATCGGATCGGCAAAAAGCTGCGCGGTCGCTTCGTTGGGCAGGGCGCCGGACGCCGTTTCCCCACTGGGAGAGGTGATGGTGACGCTGGTGTTGCTGGTAAAGGCGATGCTCCATTTTCCGATAATGGAAGCGCCATTCACGGTGGCCAGGGTGCCTCCCATACCCGTGCCGGGAGCCCGGGGATCACCCGCCACCCATGCCGGATTATCCGGCCAGAGGGTGTCTGGACTTCCTGTGCCGTAGAGGCTGCTGGGATCGGTCCCGTTGCTGTTGAGGACATCGTTCTTATACGCGAGGCGAAGCGTGCCGGTGCCGTTGGCATTGTTGTTCAGATAGCCCGCGATGACCCGGGGTTCCCCATAATCAGGGTAGTTTATGCCCACCCCCAGTCCGGTGCCCGGGACGAGGTAGAACACCGTTCCCATGCCGGCCTTGGCCGAGTAGTCCGAAATTGTCAGGGAATACGTGATAGGATTCGCCGGGGTGGCCTGGCCGATCCAGGAATACTGCGGGGTGGTCGTCCGCAGGGTTTGCCGGTCGTATTGCCCGGTACCGCTGGAAAAGATATTCCATCCGGCCACGGCTGGCTCCAATCCGGTTTTTGGAGGTGGGATCACGACCGCCACCGCATTCGAGGTGATCGTGAAATTGTCGATGAAATACTTGCTGCTGGTGGCCTTGGCCGCTTCGGTATTCAGTCCAAACGAAAGGGTGAAGTTGGGGGAAGCCGGGTTGAACTGCAGCCGGCCATCATCATCCACCGTGCTTCCGGCCACTTCGATCGGGATGCTGATGGTGGTTTTCCTTTCCGCTCCAACCGGAAATTGCCCGGCACCGTAATAGGCCGTGACGCCATCGTTTCCTCCAAAGGGCCGGTCTTCCACTCCTTGGCTGTTGCCGACCACCATCGGTTCAAACCATCCGGGAAAAACGTTGGGTACTACGGTGGAGCCAGGGAGAAGGTCATTGGTGCGGACGATGAGGTCAAAGCTGACGGTCCCGCCGTTGGTGAGGGCTTCCCGAAAAGTGCTGTCAAACCTTGTGGAGGCGAGCAGATCGATCGTCGCTTTCTTGGGAGCCCACCCCCCGTTGAATTCCAACATCATGCTGCCTCCGTTGAATTCGTGCCAGACCGGCGGCAAGGCCCCGGAATCGGTTCCGGCGATAAAATCGCCAAGATCGGTGTCGAAGGTGTAGCTCGCCGTGCCAGCGAACACGCTGGAGAGGCCCAAACTGAGGGAAAGGATGGGGAGAAGAGGAATTTTCATATTTTATATGGCCGAAGAAAATTAAAATCCACGCAGGCTGGACCGGATCGAAAGCTATTTTGCCACTCGCTGAACAATCTGTCACGTCATGCTTTTTAACGACAACTTCACTAAACGCCCGGTCGCCCGGAAAGGCCGGGCAAAAAATTCCCGTCCCGGCTGCACCGGACCGGGGAAAGTCTCTGGGTTTTGGAAATCCAAACCCCGGATGCGGCACCGCGGCAGTTTTCGCTAACGGCGGCGGCGCAGGGCCAGGGCACCGAGGGCAAGGACAGTCAAGCCGGCGGCGGCAGGTTCCGGGACCGGATTGGCGGTCAGGGTGAAATTGTCGATGTAGTAAGTGGCTGAAGTGAAGCCGGCCGGCAATGGGACGGGGGTTGTCACGGCGGAAGGACCACTGTTGGCTCCAAGATAAACTTCGTTGTAATTGGTGGTGCCGGACGTGAAAGTGGCGATTGGGTTATTGACGGCTCCTCCATTGGGGGAAACCCCGATGGTGTAGCTCAAATTTGCGGTGACGGTGGCGGCGATCGGATAACTGCCCCAATTGAAATTCCCCCCCGCGGTGTTGAAATTCTGATCGTAAACGTTGGTGTTCAGAGGATTGCCGCCGCTGATGAAATTGCCGCTGTTGGCGAGCAGACTGCCCTCGAACCAGCCTGGGGTCGGATTCGGGGAAACTCCCGCACCCACCACGGCATTCGTCTGCATGGTCACACTATAAGTAATGGTTCCGCCATAAAGTTTGGCATTGGCGAGTTCCGTGGCGAAGGCAGGACTGTTCAAGTCGAGTTTGGCGACCTGCATGTTGAAGCCGGGCCCCGTCGTGATCGCCAACCGGCCATTCCCGCCGCCCGCATCCCAGACGACGGCATTCACTCCTCCGGCCACGACGGTGAAGCCGTCCGTCGAGGAGTCAAAAGACAAGGTAACAGCAGCCGGAGCCGTAGCGATGGTTGCCGCGCAGCTTAACAATAATAGGATCGATTTCATGTATGGGGGAGGTATGGACAGTTTTTCAGCAAGCAGACACGAAGCTGACACAGCGTTAGGAAATGTCACGTCATCTAAACAGATGACAGGATTCCATTCCGGGGAGGCCGTGAAATCATCTGGCCGACGCGGGACTCCTCCGCTTAGGGTACGCGCATGCAGGGGTTGATCATTTCCATCATCACAGGGCTGGCCACCGCCAGTCCCGGAGCCGGGGAAGCGGAGTATCTGCCGACGGTATGGGGCGTGGAGGAAGGACTGCCGCAGCATGTGGTGGGGGCGGTCGCGCAGACAAAAGACGGGAATCTGTGGTGCGGGACGTTCAATGGACTGGCGCGGTTTGATGGAGTGAAGTTCACCGTTTTCGATGAAAACTCCGTTCCTGGACTGGCCGGCCGCGGGGTGACGGCCCTTTATGAGGACCTCAAGGGGACGCTTTGGGCAGGATCGGACTCCGGCGGGGTGACCCGGGTGGTGGACCGGGCGCCGGTGCCCACCCCCGGCTTGACGAACCGGGGCCAAGGCAGCGTGCTGAGTATGGGGGAGGATGCCGCCGGGGACCTGTGGATTCTGTGGCAGGATGGCTCGGTCGTGCGTTGGCGGGATGATCTGCGGATTGCCCCCACCCCGGATATCGCCTTGATGGAGCCGGAGTTGCGCCTCGTGCGGGATGGAGCCGGATCGCTGTGGCTGACGCAT
>JAYUWQ010000810.1:0-3149 GCA_043753485.1 bacterium | reverse complement strand
TCGGCCAACAAGGAACTGCGGCACCAGATCATCCGCCGCCGCCGTTTGGAGGAGGAGATCCTGGAGATCAGCGAGCGGGAACAGCAGCGCATCGGCCGTGACCTGCATGACGATCTGGGACAACAGCTCGCGGCGGCCAGCATGATGAGCGCGGTGCATGCCCGGCAGCTCGTGAAACGGGGATCGCCGGAAGCGGACGCCGCCCAACGGCTTACGGAATTGATGAAGGAGGCGCTGGCCCTGACGCGTGGCCTCGCCCGTGGACTGCATCCGGTATCCCCGGAGCCGGGCGGTTTGAGGTCGGCCCTGCTGGGGTTGGCGGAGAGAGCTTCGGAAACCTTCCACATCGACTGCCACATCAAATGCCCCGTGGATCTGCACATTGATAGCAATACCATGGCGACCCACCTCTACCGGATTGCCCAGGAGGCGGTGAGCAACGGCGTCCGGCACGGTCACGCCAGCGGGATCGGGATCGAAGTTTCCGTTGATCCCCACCGCATTGTTTTATCCATCAAGGACAATGGCAAAGGCTTCCCGGTGGAGGAGCCGGAACGGAAAGGCATGGGATTGCGCATCATGAGTTACCGCAGCGATATGATCGGTGGGGTCCTGGGAATCTGCCGCAATCCTGACGGGAAGGGAACCACCGTGACCTGCACGGTAAATCCCGCGGCGGTCACGCATGGCCCCGGCGAATGCCCGGATGCCATCCCTCTGGAAAACGAAGTGGCCCAGCCGTTGCCCGGAAAGGATTCATAAAAAACGTGACAAAGGGGCCGGGGAAGTTCCAGGCTGTCCTTTCATGATCTCCTGCCGCTCTTCTTTCTGCCTGACATCCTTTGCCGTGGCCGCCGCCCTCGGCCTCATGCCCTCCCGGTCCGCTGCGGCACCGGTGCTGCCCGGGATCGGGCCCACCCTGCAGGCGCTGGTGGAACAGCACGAAATCGCCGGCGCGGTGACGGTGGTGGTGTCGAAGGACCGGATCCTTCACCTGGAGAATACCGGTCTGGCAGACGTGGCCTCCCAAAAACCGATGACGGCGGAGACGCTTTTTTGGATCGCTTCGATGACCAAACCGATCACCGGCACGGCGGTGCTGATGTTGCAGGATGAGGGCAAGCTGAACGTGGCCGACCCGGTGGCCAAATACTTGCCGGAGTTTGCCGGATTGAAGACTCCCTCAGGCAAACCGGCCAATCTCACGATCACGCAGATCCTGACGCATACCTCGGGCCTCGGCGAGGCGGGCGGCCCGGCGGCGAAGGAGGCGAAGACCCTGGCGGATCTCGTCCCTCTCTGGCTGGCGGCCCCGATGCAATATGAACCCGGCGCCAAGTGGGCTTACACCCAGAGCGGCATCAACGCGGCGGCCCGCATCGTGGAAGTGGTGAGCGGCCTGACCTTTGATGCCTTTCTCCAGCAGCGGCTTTTTGATCCGTTGGGGATGAAAAACACCACCTTCTATCCGACCGATGCCCAGCGCGCCCGATTGGTCACCGCCTATGCCAAAAACAAGGATACCGGCCTGCTGGAAGCGGTGCCGCCCCGGGAAGGTTATGGCACCCGCGGCCGCCCGCCGCAGGGGAATGGCGGGCTCTTTTCGACCCCGGCCGACTACGCCCGCTTTTGCCGGATGCTGCTCGGCGGCGGCATCTGTGAGGGCCGGCGCTACCTGAGCGCAGACGCCTTGAAATTCCTCACCACGCCACAGACCGGCGACCTGCCGACCGGGTTTTTCCAGAGCGGCCCCCTGGGCAACCTGGGATCGAACTACGGCTGGGGCCTCGGCACCTGCATCCTGCGCCAACCCCATGCCGGGGTCGCTGCGATGCTCCCGCCCGGCAGTTATGGCCATGGCGGTGCCTGGGGCACCCAGGCCTGGATCGATCCCGTGAAGGGTGTGGCTTATGTGCTGATGGTGCAGCGGTCGAACTTCCCGAATAGCGATGCCAGCGAAGTCCGGCGTGCCTTCCAGGAAGCCGCCAGCAAGGCTCTGGGGAAATAGGGCAGGGTGTGGCCGCGTCCCTGGTTCCGGGCTTGGCCTAACGCAGAGTCTTCAGCCAGGCAAAAAGGTCCGTCCACTGTTCCGGACTGAAAGACAGCTCCAAGCCTTCGGGCATGAGGGAACGTTTGGTGAAGCTGGAGCGGCGGATCTGGTCGCGGGGAATGCGCTGGTCCTCGGTGCCGGGGAGGCGCATCACGATGGCGTTATCGTCCTGTGAGGCGAGGAATCCTTCGCGGATGCTGCCATCGGTGAGCTCCGCACGGAAGACCCGGTAGCCCGGTTCCATCGCCGCATTCGGCGTCAGGATGTTACGCAGCAGGGACTCGGTGCCCATGGCTCCGGCGCTGCTGAGGTTGGGCCCGATCTGCCCGCCCTGGCCTCCCACGAGGTGGCAGGCCATGCAGATGGCACCGATGACCTGACCTTTGGCAGGGTCGCCCGGTTTTTCGGCGAGGGTGCGGTAATGGGCGAATTTTTCATCCACCGCCTTGGCCGCGGCCGGGGTGATGAGGTTCGGGAAATCCATGGTGCGGACGACCCGTGCGCCCTCCTGCAGCTGGTCCCAGGCCGCGCCCATCGGCCGGTAGTAGGCCAAGGTCCCCGGAGTGGTCACCCCGGGGGAGGCGGCCTCCAGTCCGGTACGGTCGAAGGCGGCGCGGATTTCGTCAGGCGTGCGGCAGCTGCGCCAGATGCGGTATTCGGCGAATTGCGCGGCGGTGCCTTGGGGAACATTGCTGCGGGCAACCGCCAATCCCTGATAGGGCCGCGGGTCGGATTTGGTGCCGGTGGCATCGGGCTCCCCATTCAGATAGAGCCGGAATAATCCTGAGGCATCGCGGGTGACCGCGACATGTGTCCAGGCGTCCGGGGCGGTGGTCTTGGTGGCCACTGCGATATCATGCAGGCCGCCGCCGGCCCAGACCCGCAGGCGGGAGTCGTAGAAGTTGATATCCAATTGATCGGGGGCGCCCAGCAGGCTGTCCTGATTGCCGATGCCGGGAGCCAGCTTGATCCAGGTTTCCACAGTGAAGGGGCCTTCCAGGGACAGTTTGCTATCCACCCACGCTTTTTCGGTGCCGTTGAGATCGAGGACTTCGGCGAAGAGGCCCCTCATGGAATCCAACAAAGTCTTGAGGCCGGG
>JAYUWQ010000809.1:0-3149 GCA_043753485.1 bacterium | reverse complement strand
CGGGCCAGGCGGTCAAAATGATTGGCTGCAATTGGGACATCAGCCGGGAGAAATTCGCCGCGGAGGAATTGAAACGCACCGTGGATGAGTTGGCGCGGTCCAATGCGGAGCTGGAGCAGTTCGCTTACGTCGCCTCCCACGACCTGCAGGAGCCGCTGCGGGCAGTGGCGGGTTGCGTCGAGCTTTTGGAAAAAGACTATCGCGGCAAGTTCGACCCCGGGGCCGACGAGCTGCTGCGGCACGCGGTGGACGGTGCGACGCGCATGCAGACCATGATCCGCGATCTGCTGGCGTATTCGCGGGTCGGCACGCGCGCCCAGCCGTTTGTGGAGGTGGATTGCCAGGCGGCGCTGGACCTGGCGTTGACGAACCTCTCCACCGCCATCCACGAAAACGGTGCGGTGATCACGCACGATTCCCTGCCGGTGTTGATGGCCGACCCGACCCAGTTGGCACAATTGTTCCAGAATCTCATCGGTAATGGGATCAAGTTCCGTGGCGGCCGGCCGCCGGAGATTCATGTGGGAGCGCAGCGGCAGGACGACGGCTGGCTCTTCACCGTCCGGGACAACGGGATCGGCATCGAGCCCCAGTATCTCGACCGCATTTTCGTCATCTTCCAACGGCTGCACACCCGGGCCGAATATCCCGGCACCGGCATTGGCCTCGCGATCTGCAAACGCATTGTCGAACGCCACGGCGGGAGGATTTCGGTCGAATCGGAACCGGGTAAAGGCTCCACGTTTATTTTCACCCTCCCCGATCAAGGAGATCAAGCCTGACCATGAAACTGAAAAAGCCAGGAATCCGACTGAAGTTCATCGCCGTTCTGGTCATTGCCGCGGTGATACCACTCTGCGTAGCGCTGGTGGCGCTGGAAACCATCGGCTACCATTCCTATCGTGCCGCGCAGGCAGCTTTGATGCGGAGCCGCGCCACGGAAGCGGCCCATATCCTGAGCCTGGCCATTGACCGCCAGGTGGAAAGTCTGGAGGACTGGGCGGCCCTGGGTCATGTTGAGAGGGCCATCGTTGCCGGATACACCGCCCCCCGGACTCCGGCCGAGTTGCAGGCCCGGATCGACGAGGCTGAAGCGCGCTGGCCCTCCCTGACGCCTGCTGATCCCGGACTCAAGGCATTCCTGGACAATGACCTCGCCCATGACCTCGCCGACCTCCAGAAGCGCCACCCACTCATTTCTGAACTCTTCCTCACCAACGCCGACGGTGAACTAATTGCCGCCACCGGAAAGACCAGCGACTACGCTCAAGCGGACGAGGCATGGTGGCAGCAGGCCGCGGCATTGACTCAGGGCGGGGCCAATCTTGAAGGAATCAATTTCGACCAGAGCGCCGGCGTTTATTCCATCGATTTCGCGATTCCAGTCCGTGCACGGCCGGACCAGGCCGCCCGCCCGGCCGGGGTGATCAAGGGTGTCTTGAATATTTCGCCGCTGCTGGCCTCGGCGTCGCGGTTTCCGGAACCGGATGGCTCCGTTTACGAAGTCATTCTGGGTGATGGCCGCATCCTTGCCCGCCTGACTGGAACCAACGTCAATCCGCTCGAGGAGCAGGTCCCCGGCGCCGTCGCGGCCCGGCTGGTGGCGCTCGGGTCGGGAGCGCTCACCACTCCGCTCTCGACCGGGGGCCGCCCGCAGATCGTCGGCATTGCCCCGCTGAAATTGGGTGGTGCCGCCCCCAAACCCGGGGCGACCGGAATCACCCCGCTCTCGGTCATTGTTTATGCGGATGCGGCCGGACTGCTCGCCCCGATACGGGCCCAGATGTTGCTCTTGAGTTTGTGCGGCCTTTTGCTCATCCTGGGTTGCGCCTGGGCTGGATACCGGATCGCCACCGTGAAAATCATCGTCCCGATCGAAGCGATCCGGGCCAGCGCCCGGGCGATCGCCGCCTCCGCCAAACTGGATCCAACGTGGGATGCCTCCAGCCGTCCGGTCCCTGAACTCGATCCCCTCATCCGGATCGGGACCGGCGACGAACTCAAGGAGTTGGTCAGCGATTTCGGTTTGATGGCCGTCCGGGTTTTAAACTATCACGTCACGCTGGAGGAACGGGTGCTTGCCCGCACGGCGGAGCTGGAGGCGACGGTAAAGGAACTCGAGCAGTTCGCTTACGTCGCCTCCCACGACCTGCAGGAACCGCTGCGGGCAGTGGCGGGCTGCGTCGAAATTTTGGAAAAGGACTATCGTGACAAGCTCGACCCCGGTGCCGACGAATTAATCCGGCACACGGTGGAAGGCACCCGGCGCATGCAGACCTTGATCCGCGATTTGCTGGCCTATTCGCGGGTCGGCACGCGCGGCCAGCCGTTCGTGCCGGTGGATTGCAATGCAGCGCTCGACCTGGCGCTGGAGAACCTCGCCACGGCCATCAATGAAAGTGGTGCGGTGATCACGCGCGATCCCATGCCAACGCTGCCGGCCGATCCCACCCAGTTGGCGCAACTGTTCCAGAACCTCATCGGCAACGGGATCAAGTTCCATGGCGGGAAGCCGCCGGAGATTCACGTGGGAGCGCAGCGGCAGGACGACGGCTGGCTCTTCTCCGTCCGGGACAACGGGATCGGCATCGAGCCGCAATATTTCGACCGCATCTTTGTCATCTTCCAACGGCTGCACACCCGCACGGAATATCCCGGCACTGGCATCGGCCTCGCGATCTGCAAACGCATTGTCGAACGCCACAGTGGAAAAATCTCGGTCGAATCAGAATCCGGCAAAGGATCCACGTTTTTCTTCACCATTCCTGACAAAAAAATCGAACCATCATGAACGCACCAACGCCCTGCAAACCCATCGATATCCTCCTGGTGGAGGATAGCCCTACCGATACCCTCCTGACCAAACGGGCCCTCGCCAATGCCAGGCTGATCAACCGCCTGCACATTGTGGAGGACGGAGTCAAGGCGATGGCCTTCCTCCGCCGGGAGGAGCCGTATGCGGACGCGCCACGACCCCAGCTCATCCTGCTGGATCTGAATATGCCGAGAATGGACGGGCGCGAAGTGCTCGCGGAAATCAAGGCGGATGAGGATCTGAAGGTCATCCCGGTGATCGTCCTGACAACTTCCAGTGCAGAGGAGGATGTGTTGAAGAGTTACAAACTGCACGCCAATTGTTTCATCACCAA
>JAYUWQ010000808.1:0-8089 GCA_043753485.1 bacterium | reverse complement strand
TCTCCGCCACCAGTTTATTGAACGCCATGGCGCAGGCGACCGTCGCTCCGGTGATGGCGGCGGTGCGGGTCCCGCCGTCTGCTGACAGCACATCGCAGTCAATCCAGACCGTGCGCTGTCCCAGCACACTTAAATCCACCACGGAACGCATGGCGCGGCCGATCAGCCGCTGGATTTCGGAGCTGCGGCCATCCAGCTTGCCTTTACTGATATCACGGGCTTTGCGGTCCTTGGTTGAAGCCGGCAGCATAGAATACTCCGCGGTCAGCCAGCCGCCCTGCACCCCCTGCTGCTTCATCCAATAAGGCACCCCGTCCTCCACCATCACGGTGCAGATCACCTGGGTCTCGCCAAAACAGCTCAGCACCGACCCCGTGGCCTGCTTTGAGATGTTGGGAACAAACGAGATCGGGCGGAGTTGGTCAGGCTGGCGGCCATCGGAGCGTGTCATCCATTTCTGTGGCCGGGCAACACCGGGAAAACAAGGGACGATTCCGGTCCGGCACGAAGGAACTGATCGGCGGCGATCTGCCAGGATTACGGCTGATCGTGGAAACGGTTCAGCCTCCCCGGTTTGTACTACCGGCGGCGGCGGCCGGCGGCAGCCCCCAGCAGGACGAGGCCCAGCAAGCCCATCGAACCCGGCTCCGGGATGGCGGCAAAGACGTCAATTTCAGAGTATCCGGAATAACCGTTCTCCGTGGCGTTGAAGTCAAAACGCAGCCCCGCCACATTGGAGGCCAGAACTCCCGTGGTATCGCTGATGGATACTTTGGTCACCTGCGGATGGGTGGTGGTCCCGGGATTGAAATCCACGGTGGTGAGGGGGAGAAAAGTGCCGGGTGCAGCGGCGGTGGAGTAGAAAATGCTGTAACTCTGCTGGTCCCGGCCGGAGTCCTGCCATCCCCCATAAACGGAAATGGAACCAATATTCTGGGCACTGCCCAGCAGGTAGGTCAGGGAGGTTCCGCCCCCGGGCCCGGCGGTGGCGAAGGTGGAGAATTGGAAAGCACCGCCCAGGTCGCGGGTGATGGGGGAGGCAAACAAACCGTCAGTGAGCACCCCGGCTCCACCGGCCCCTTCCTGGACAAAATTGCCGGGTTGGGCGGTGGGGGCGAGGCCATTCAGCAAGTCCGTGGTGCTGACGGCATACGGATGTGCCAGAGTGTCAGTGCCGTTGGTCTGGAAGTCCGTGACCGTCACCAACGCCGCCGGCGCAGCCGTTGCGGAGAGGAGCAGAGCCAGGGAAATGTGGGAAAATGTCTTTTTCATGGGTAGGGCTGGTAGGGCTGGTAGGGCTGGTAGGGCGGATCTGACCGATTCGGAGCGCGGAAGGCAAAAATTTCCCGCATCCGATTCATCCAAGAACGCGCGGAATCGCAAGGGATATCAAAAACGGGAACTGCCCCGCCCGCGAGTTATATTTTCAGGAAAAGCAAATTTTAATGATCGACGGGCCGGTTGTTACACCCGTGGACGGGAATCGCCCGGCGGCGGGGCGGCATTTCAGAGCCTTGCTTTGCCTTGGGGATGAGGCACCCTGTTGTCCTATTACCAATCCATGGGAGAACGACTGGACAGCCTGGAACAGTTTGGCATCGAGGTGATCCTCAACCGCCGCGCGGGATTCCGTGCCGGGATGCTGCGGGGATTTCTCAGTGGATTGTCAGGACTTTTCCATGGCATGGTGCAGGGCAGGCTGGCGTTGTTCCGGAACCGGCTGAAGACGGACCATTATCTGGGCGCCATGGTGCTGAGTGTGGGCAATCTGACGGTCGGCGGCACCGGCAAGACGCCGGTGGTTGAGATGCTGGCGCGCCGGCTGCATGCCGAAGGCCGCCGGGTGGCGGTGTTGAGCCGGGGCTACAAGAGCAGGAACCTTCCGCTGCCGCACCGGCTCCTGCATCGATTCACCGGCCGCACCGTGGAGTCGCCACCGCGCGTGGTCAGTGATGGCTCGGGGCTGAAACTGGATAGCCTGACAGCCGGCGATGAGCCCTACATGCTCGCGAAAAACCTGCCCGGGGTGGCGGTGGTGGTGGACAAGGACCGGGTGAAGGCGGGCCGGTATGCCGTAAAGGAACTGGGGTGCGATACCCTGATCCTGGATGATGGCCTGCAATATCTCAAACTGCGCCGGCGCCTCGACGTGGTGCTGGTGGACCGTTCGGCTCCTTTTGGAAACGAACACCTGCTGCCCCGGGGGACCCTGCGCGAGCCGCCGCGCAATCTGCGCCGGGCCAGCCACATTTTCCTGACCAAATGCGGCGACCAGTCCAACGACGAAATCATCCAGCGCCTCCGCCAGCACAACCGCACCGCCTCCATCCTCGAATGCCGCCACCGGCCAGTTTATCTGCAGAATGTTTATGACCCGGAGGACCGGCAGGAGCTTTCTTTCATGGAGGGGAAAAAAGTCGCCACCATCAGCGGGATCGCGGTGCCGGAGAGTTTTGAAAACATCATCGACCAACAGCTCGGAGCCAACATTGTGGTGCGGCGCCGGTTTACCGATCACCACCGCTACACCGAGGATGAAATCGACGAAGCCATCCTGCGCGCCGACGACAAGCTGGCGCATTTTGTGGTGACCACGGAGAAGGATGCTGTCCGGTTTCCGGCGTTCGAGAAGACGCTGCTGCCCGTGTACTTCCTGCGGATTGAAATCGAGGTGCTGCGCGGTGCGGAAGCCCTCGATGAATGTGTGGGCCGCATCTGCCACCCGCAGGGGGCCGCCCCTCCCATGAAATTTGCGTAGCAGGAAAAAGGAATTCAGGTTTCAGATTTCCGGCCCGTACGCATTGGTCGCGGAATCTGAACTTTCCCCCGCTTTCCCATGCGGAACGAAATCGAATCCATCCATCGCGCCGAGAACGTGGCGCTGGACCGCGTATTGCGCCGGGTATTGAAAAAATCCGGTCTGGCGATGCCGCGGACTTCAGGTGCCGGGGTGCCGGGGCCGTTACAGATTCTGGATCTCGCGTGCGGCCCCTGCAGGGAGGCGGGCACCCTGGTGGAGGTGTTCCGGGATTTTGAGGGCGCCGACCGGGATGTCAGACTGGTGGGGGCGGATATCCGGGATCGTGAGTTGGAGGAAGCCGCCGCCCGCGCCCGCCTTGCGGGCCGGACCCGCGATCAATTTGAGTTTCTCACCGAAAACTGCGCCAAACTGGACCGCCACCGCGAGCTGGGCCGTGATTTCGATGTGACCTTCCTGCGCCATCAGAACTACTGGAATGACAAACCCGTCTGGCAGCGGATTTTCGAGCAAGGACTCGAAAAACTGAAGGACGACGGGTTGCTGGTGATCACGTCGTATTTTGACCGGGAGCATGCGCTGGCCCTGAAAGCCCTTGAGCGTGCCGGGGCGGAACTGATCGTCACCGAACAGAATGAAACCAGCCGGGTGCTGGACACCCCGGGGAAATCGGTGGACCGGCACGTCGGGGTCTTCCGCAAAAAGTGCTGAGGGAGCCGGGGGTGCCTGGTTGGCCCTTGGAACAGAATTGGTGGCGAGGCCCCGTGCCCGGCACAAAATTTGAACAACCCGTGCCCGGCACGGTCACTAATCCTTGCCGGTACTGAATTTTGTAACCGGTTTTGATGGGAGGTCGTCGGTGAAGCACGGAACTTCTGCTCCAAAAAGCAGACTCCTGAACTACCAATCCTCCTCCCCCAAATCCATGAAAACACCACTTCTCCTCGCTGCCCTCCTGTTTGCGCCCGTCCTTTGTCCGGCGGAGGACGCCCCTGCGCCTGTGCCGGCTCCGCCTGCCTCGTCCGCGCCGCCAGAGGCCATTCCGAGGGCTGCGGCATTCCGCCAGCAGATGTTGGAGAAATTTGATGCCGACAAGGACGGCCAACTTTCCGAAGCCGAGCGAGGCGCCGCCAAAGCCGGGATGAAGGAGAAGGGCGGAGAATTCCGCGCCCGGATGCTGGAAAAATTCGATGCCGACAAGAACGGCACCTTGTCCGATGCCGAACGCGCCACCGCCAAATCAGCCCTCAAGGCCCGCCGCGCCGGAGGCAAAGCTTCCGAGGGTGAAAAAGGCGAAGCGAAAGCCACCGCCAAACATCGGCAGGTGCTGGAAAAATTTGACGAAGACAAAGACGGCCTGCTTTCGGAAGCCGAACGCGCCAAGGCCCGCGCGGCCCGCAAAAATAAAACCACCGACTGACCGGCTCCGCTTCCCGGCCCATTCTTTTCACTCCCATTCCCTTCTGCTCTGACCGGGTTCCTGACGGAAACCCGGTCAGGGCTGTGATTTTTCCCACCCCCTGCGTCATCCACCCACCGTTCAGAAATTACCATGAAACCTGCCCTGCTTCACGTCTCCTGGCTCGCCGTCGCGGCGGGTGCCTATTACGCCGGCTCTGCCCTGCAAAAGCCGGATGCCAGTGGCTCCGCCAGCAGCCGTTCCCTGAACGTGGCGACGGGTCCCGGCCTCACCGCTGCGGAGCGCGCCGGTTCCGTGAAGACCTCCGCCATTTCCCGGGATGCCTCCATCGCCGACTTTCTCAGCCGGTATGAACTCGGCTCCGGGAAGCCTCTGACTGCGGAGAAGATGCGCCAAGCCATGTCCGAAGCCCTCCGCGAGACCGATCCTGTGAAGAGCACAATGCTTTTCGCGCGCCTCCTTGAGGAAATGACCCCGGAAAACGCCGCCGAGAGCATGGCGACCCTGAGCGAGAGCATTTCCGGCTTTGAAATGATGCGCTACATGCCCCTCCTTGCCTATCAATGGGGCACCGTGGATTCCAAAACCGCCTTCGCCGAACTCGACAAGCCCGGCAGTGATGGCCGCATGTCCATGATGAGCAAACCCATCATCCTCGCCGGCCTCGCCAGCAAGGACCCTGCGGCCGCCCAAGCCTGGCTCGCCGAACAGAAGGACCTCCCCGGCAAGGAATTCTACACCCAGTCCATCATCAACGGACTGGCCAAATCGGACCTCAATGCGGCGGTGGACTATGCCGCCAAACAGGAAAAGGCCGAAGACCGCACCCGCTCGGCTGAGACCATTGCCCAGGAAAAAATCAAAGGCGGCATTGATGCCGCCGCCGCGTGGGCGTCCTCCCTCACAGATCCCGACATGAAGAAGGGGGCGATGCAGACCGTCGCCAATCAGTTGGCGCGCACCGACGTGAACAAGGCAGCCGAATATGTCAAACAATACGGCAACGACGAGTGGGCCAGCGGAGCCATCGGCGATGTCGCCCAGCGTATGGCCCGGTCCAATCCCCAGGATGCCCTGAAATTCGCCGAAGGCCTCAGTGGCAGCAATCAACCGGTTGCTTACCGCGAATCCATCCAGGCCTGGACCCGGGATGACTCTGAAGCCGCCAGCAAATATGTGAACGCCATGCCGGTCGGAGCCAACCGGGATGCCTCTGCGTCCGCGCTGGCCAATTCCATTGCGCGCGATGATCCCGCGAGCGCCATTGCCTGGACGGACAGCATTGCCGACCCCAAGGTCCGCGAAAGCACCCTGATCGACGTCGCCCGCGATTACCGGCGGAGCGATCCCGATGGCTACGCCGCCTGGTTGCCTGCCAGCGGCCTCTCCGCCGAAGCCCAGCAGCAGGTCAACGAGCGTGGCGGTGGCGGCTGGCGTGGGGGCGGTGGCGGCGCTGCCGGCGGTTTCCGCGGCGGCCCTCCAGGTGGCTTTGGGGGCGGTCGCGGCCGCTGAAAAATCACTCTTTTTCCAGAAAACCCGGCTGTTTCACCCGCAGCCGGGTTTTTTTGCTAAACGGGCGGACCGTGCGGACCTGCGGCGGATTAAGATACCGGCGCGCTTTCCTGCTTTCCGGGAAAAAATACCGCTGGCGCATTTCCCCGCTGCGCCCTTTACTTCGAGCTTAGATTTTTCCGATTTTCCTATGAAGTTCCGTATCAGCAAAGAGAAGTTTCTGGAGGGCCTGCAGCAGGTCCAGAATGTGGTCAGCAGCCGTGCCACTCTCCCCATCCTTTCCAACGTGCTCATCGAAGCCGACCGGCAGGAACTTCGTTTCACCACCACCGACTTGGATATCGTCGTCAGCGGCCGCATCTCCAGCACCGGCGACGACGACATCGGTCTCCAGATTCTGGAGCCCGGGGCCATCACTCTCCCCGTCCGCCGCTTGGCCAGCATCGTGCGCGAGCTGCCCGCCAGCGAAGTGGAAGTCACTGTTTCCGACGAAAACACCGCCGCCATCAAGTGCGGCAACAGCTTCTTCAAAATCCTTGGCCTGCCGCCGGATGACTTCCCGCCGCCCCCGCGCTTCGAGGACGTCAAGGAATACAAGATCACGCAGAAAACCATGCGCGATGCCTTGAAAAAAACTGCCTACGCCATCTCCACCGATGAGACCCGCTACGTGCTGAACGGGATCTACTGCCAATTCAAGGAAGGCAAAATGACCCTCGTCGCGACTGATGGCCGCCGTCTCGCCATGACCGATGTCGACGTGGAATTCCCCGAGAGCCACGAAGTTTCCGTGATCGTCCCCACCAAGGCCGTCAATGAATTGCAACGCCTGCTCAAGGATGACGGCGGTGAACTCCGCATCCGCATCGGCGCCCGCCAGATCGCTTTTGAGCTGAATCAGAACCTCCTCGTCAGCAAACTCATCGAAGGCAACTACCCGAACTTCCGCCAGGTCATCCCCGGCGCCGCCAAAGAGCGCGTCACCCTCGAGCGTGAAGCTTTTCTCGCCGCGGCCCAGCGTGTTTCCCTGCTCGCTCCTGACAAGTCGAACAGCGTCAAGCTCCACTTCTCCAAGGACAACATCGAGATCACCGCCAACAGCGCTGACATCGGTGAAGCCCGGGAATCCATCGCCGTGAAATACAGTGGCCCGGACATGGCCATCGCCTTCAACCCGGAATACCTCGTCGCTCCGTTCCGCAACCTGGACGCCGACGAAATCTACCTCGACCTCATCGACGAAGTCAGCCCCGGCGTCATCAAGATCAACACGCCCTTCCTCTACGTCCTGATGCCGATGCGCGTCAGCCAATAAATCCTAACTGTAGAAAGGCCTTCCAGGCCTTTGGCAAAGCATCGGCAAAAGCGCCCGTTTAAAAGGTTTGAATAAACTAAAGCTAGCGATTTGGATTTTTGCTTTGGCGAACGTCGGGGTCGCTTTTGCGGGAATGTGCCTGAGTCTGGTTGCCGAAAATATTTTCAGCCGCACCTTCCACGGCAGTGACCGCATCCCGGAGCTTACCCATTTTTATTTCAGGTATCGGGTTTTGACTTTCGCGGTCCTGGCGATTTCCCTGCCTGCCGTTGCATCGTTCCTGACGTTTCGGCGAAACGTCTCCCCGGAAGCAGTTATACTTTTCGGAGCTGGCACGGTTCTGATGGGTGCCCTGCAAATGTTATTGGCTGTGCTGGCGATTGGGCGACCTTTGTATATTCTTTCGATCACACCTTTCTGAGTGCAGAGTTTTCTCTGAATCCACCTTCCACGAAGCACCAGCTCCTCGCGGGCATTTCTGTGAGGTCACCCGGCCAATGCCCTCAGCTTCGCCGTGACCTCATCCCGGCTCAGCACTCCCGCCGCCACCGAGAGTGTCAAGTTTTCCCAGGCATCGATATCCAGCAGATCGTCCTTCAGCAGGCCGTTTTCGCAGAGGAAGACCAGACAGGTGGCGAGGGCCACGCGTTTATTCCCATCCACAAAGGCGTGGTTGCTGCACAGGTAAAAAAGATAGGCTGCGGCAATTTCGATAGGCTCGGTGATCATCGGGATGCCCATCATGGTGGCCTGCGGAGCTGCGACGGCCGATTCCAAAAGCTCGCGGGACCGCAGACCGGCACCGCCTCCATGCGCCAGCAGCACTTCGGCATGGATTGCCAGCACCGCCTCGACCGTGGGATGTTTCAAAATGGCACTCAAGACAGGCGGCGGAAGAGTTCGCTATTCTTTTGAATGAGCCGCTTTGCCGTTTCGGCGGCCTGTTCCGCCGAAATCACCGCCGGTTCCATCGCGGCAATCGTAATCGTCCCGCCCGCGTGGACTTCAACGTTCACCTCGTCCCCGACCTTGAGCCGCGCGAGCTGAAGCAGGGCGGAATCGAAGATAATCCCCTGGGAGTTCC
>JAYUWQ010000807.1:0-3150 GCA_043753485.1 bacterium | reverse complement strand
CGGGAAAGACCGTAACCGCCCGCTTCCGGAACAGATCAGGTTATGTTCATCAAAAAAATCTGGTAAAGCCCCGCGTGGAAACTATGCTGACAGGGTTTGATCCACCCTTGCCACTCCTGCCATGCTCACCAGCCGCCGCACCTTCCTCCGCAACGCCACCCTGGCCACCACCGCGCTCTCCGCCTCCCGCGTGATGGGCGCCAATGAAAAAATCCGCGTCGCCTCCATCGGACTCGGCGGGCAGGGGCAGGGCAATGCCGGGCGCATGGCGGCGGTGCCGGGCGTCGAGATCGCCATGCTGTGCGATCCTGACACCAACGCGCTCGATGCCGCCAAGGGAAAACACCCGGGGGCCACCACCGTGCAGGACCTGCGCAAAGTCATTGAGTCGAAAGACATTGACGCCGTGGTCGTCTCGACCGGCAACCACTGGCACGTGCTGGCTGCGCTGTGGGCGTGTCAGGCCGGGAAGGATGTTTACGTTGAAAAACCTGTCTCCCACAACATCTGGGAAGGCCGGAAGCTGGTGGAGGCCGCCCGGAAATATAACCGCATCGTCCAGGGCGGCACCCAGCAACGCAGTTGTCCGGTGCAGGACGAGATCAAGGCCTTCCTCGACAGCGGCAAGCTGGGGAAAATCAAGTGGGTGCGCTGCAATCACTACAGCATCCGCCAGTCCATCGGCAAACGGGCGGCGCCTCTCGCGCCACCCACCACCTGCGACTACAATCTCTGGCTGGGCCCGGCGCAGGACGTTCCGATCCTGCGGGAGAAATTCCACTACGACTGGCACTGGAACTGGAACACTGGAAACGGCGAACTCGGCAACTGGGGCCCGCACATTCTCGACGACCTGCGCAACGTCGTCTTCCGCGACAAAATCCCGCTGCCGAAACGCGTCATGGCCGGGGGCGGTCGCCTCGGTCTCGGGGATGCCGGTGAAACCCCTAATACGCATTTTGTTTATTTCGACACCGGCGAAGTGCCGGTCATCATGGACGTCCACAATCTGCCGCGCGGCAAGGATGTGAAGGCCAATGACTTTTACCGCCGCCGCCGCACCAACGCCTTCCTCGTCATCGAATGTGAAAACGGTTATTATGCGGGAGGACGCGGCGGCGGAAAGGCCTACGACCTCAATGGCAAGGAAGTCGCCAAATTCAGTGGTGACGGCGGCCGCAGCCACGCCGCGAACTTCATCAACGCGATGCGCAGCCGCAAGACCAGCGACCTGAAGGCGGAGATCGAACAGATCCACTACTCCAGTGCCTGGTGCCATCTCGGCAACATTTCCTACCGTCTCGGCCAAAACAGCGACATCGACCAAGCCCGGGCACGGCTGAAGGATTTGGAGCAATGGCAGGAGGTGTGCGGCGATTTCGGGGCCCACATGGAAGCCAACCAGATCGCGGTCCAGCCCGGCGATTTCCGCCTTGGTCCCCTGTTGGAGATTGATGCGGCGAAGGAAACCTTCGTGGGCGAAACCGCCACCCCGGAATCCCTTGCCCTGCTGCGCCGCGAATACCGCAAGGAATTCGAGGTCCCGGACGCGGTGTGACATTCCCGGAGTGATGGGCACCCGTGACGTCTGGAATGGCCGGAGGAGCTGGTATTCCCGTCAGCGGATCCAGCGCCGTGTTTTCGACACAATAACGTGCCAGTCCGCCCACTCCCGCATGGGGAAGCTGTCCTGCCAGCTTCAACGGGGTGGGGATTGGATGGGTCTGCGGCGGTGCATCAGGCGGTGGCCATGGCCGGTTGGGCATTCCGGGCCACGGGCAGGTGGCGGGCCGGGAGCAGCGTGAAGTCCATGACCTCGACGGTGAGTCCTGGTCCAAAAGCGAGGGCACGTCCCGCCGACGGAGCGGAAGCCAGCAGATCCCGCAGGATGAACATGATGCTCGCCGAGGACATATTGCCGAAGCGCCGCAGCACTTCCCGGGAAGGGGCCATCTGCTGATCACTCAGCCCGCAGGCATCCTGCACACTATCAAGAATCAGCCGTCCGCCGGGATGAACCGCCCACAGCATGTTTCCGCTGCCTGACTCTGGTGCGGAAAGTTCGGCACTGGCCCGGAACCATTGCCGGATGCGGGCGGGCAGCCGGGCGTCGAGGGTCATGGCAAAACCCTGGTCTTCGATGTGCCACGCCATCCGTCCGGCATCGGCGAGGCTGAGGTGGCTGGAGCAGGCGTCGAGGCGCATCCCTTTGGGTCGTGCAGTGATGAGGGAGGCCGCGCAGCCATCGGCGAAAAGCAGGAAGGAAACCAGCCGGTCCATCCGCGGGGTCTGCTGCAGGTGGAGGGTGCACAGTTCGAGGTTCACCATCAGCACCACGGCGTCAGGATCGGCTTCGACGATCTGCCGGGCATTGCGCAGCCCGACCAGTCCGGCCTGACAACCCATGAAGCCGATCAGGGTGCGCTGGACGGTCGGGGCCAGGCCGCAGTGGCGGATAATATCGACGTCGAGGCCGGGGGCGTAGAAGCCGGTGCAGCTGGTGAGGATCAGGTGGGTGACTCCGGTCAGGGAACCGGCGTCGCGCTGCAGCGCAGCGAGGGCGTCAAAGGCGAGGCGGGGGGCTTCGTCCTGATAACGTTTCATGCGCTCGCCTGTGGTGGGGAAGCCTCCGGGTTGATAGAATCCGCGAGCACCGTCCCTGTCAAAAGGTTCGGATAGCACGGTGTGGCGCTGGTGAATGCGCGCGCCGGCGGCAATTTGCCGTAGTTTTTCCACGACTTCCGGGGGACCGGCCCAGTATGGCAGCGAATCGATGAACGCCTGCTGGCGCTCGTAGGGCGGTACGGCGCAGGCGATATGGTTGAGGTGTGCAGGCATTGGGGGGAGTTATGGGGAAAAGGCGTGACGGGCCATCAATGCCAGGCCGTGGGCGGGGGCGCAGCGGTTGCCGACGACGCCGAGGAACTCATCGGCCACCATTTGCCGGCGCGAAAGCAGCCAATGGGTGGAATTGGCCCGCCAGGGACGCCGGATGATGTGTGGGAAAGCTTCGCCGCGCAGGGCTTTGACGGGTTGCCGCGGGGCGCGCAGGCGGGCATATCCCGCCAACCCGCCGGGATGGTGCGGGTCCATTCCTCCGCCGTCCACAGGGCGGCGTAGAGGCCTTCTCTGGTGGGCGGACCGATGTAA
>JAYUWQ010000806.1:0-8110 GCA_043753485.1 bacterium | reverse complement strand
CGTAGCATGACTCTGTCGCAGACGAGTCGTGAGCCGAGCAGGGGAAAGACAATAGCAGGGGCAGAGCACCGGCAACCTGCAACCAGCAAGACTAAGCCAGCGCCTCCCTCCCCCGCCGCCCCGTTCCGTGGTGAATTTGGAAGATGCCGCGGCCCCTACCGTTGTAACCAGTAACCATATGAAAACCTTCCCCCGATTGTTCCTGCTGACTTCCCTCGTCGCGGTGGTGTCCGCCACCCCGTTGTTCGCCGCGACCACCATCCTGGACGACTTTGAGGTTTCCGAAGGCCATTTCACGAATGATCCGGATTTCTCCGGCACCACCCAGGGGGAAACTGTCACCGACGGTCCGTCGACCGCTGACCTGACGACCACGACGGCCTACCAGGGCACGGGTTCCCAGCAGGTTTTTTTGGATGACGATCCAGCCTCCAACGTGGCGAACCCCGCGACTTTTACCTGGCAGCTCAGACACCTGTCCGGGGGAGGGACGGTCGCAAACAATGTCGGCATCCTGAATGGCGGCACCACGTGGGTGGGTTATTATCTGATGACCTCCACTCCGAACTTGCAGGCCAGTCTCATGATTGATGATGGCACCGGCTTGGAGCGTGCCGCCTACCTTCCCATCATCGCGGATGGGGGGTGGCATCTGTATGAATGGGAACTGGCGGATACCAACATGTGGGAAGGGTTTGCCGGCACGGGACAAAATGGAGAGATCAATGCGGGCACCGTCACCCTGGACAGCATCTTCATCACCGCCCTGGATTCCGATCCTGCCAACGCCGGCCCTGATCAGGACGCCACCTTCTTTGTCGATGCCGTCGCTTACAATACGGAGGGAAGAATCACCGTGGTCCCGGAACCCTCCGGCCTCCTCCTGGCCGGCCTCACCGCCCTCGGCGCACTGAGCCGCCGCCGCCGCTGAGGGTTTGCTGGTTGGGTTCCTGTAGGCAAAGGCTCCTGGTAGCCCGGGAAAAAGCCTATCCAACAATAACTTGCCCATTCCCCGGCACCCGCTAGTTTCCAGCCACTCTCATGAGTATGGCTCCTTCCGCCTCAAGCGGAAGGGCTGCCCCGGACATTACTTTTTATGCCATGCATTGGACTGCACCCGCCACCGCCGACGATTCCCACGCTGCTCTCGAGAAAAAACTCTGGGACGCGGCCAATCAGCCCTGGCTGGGGCCGTCCACGAGTTGAGTGTTGAATAGTGAGGGGCTCCGTGGACGCTTCCGAAGAAATGCCCTGATGGGGAGCGTAGCGGCGCTCCTCAAATCAAAAAGGGGGAATAACTACGGCGCAACCGGTCGCCAGCGCGTCCGTGACGAATGCTTCGGACAGGTTCTTCCTAGCTCAACTGGCAAAACTTGCTGACGCGTTTCGAAACGGTCAATCATCCTCGGTTTGAGCTGATTCACGCGCTGAACCGCCGGCTGCTCGGAGAGCAGCAAGCAGAGCACGGGCGGCTATTCCAAGATCAACTGATCCGCCGATCTGCCATTCCGTGATTCCTTGGCGCTCGCAATCCGCCATTTTCCCCCTAATCTCAAGCCTATTGACATGGCCGCCTCAAACCTCCTCGCCACCAGCACCCCGAATCTCAAGAACCTGCTTGGGAACGGGAGATCCTACCGGGTGCCTGCATTTCAACGCGATTACTCGTGGAAGGAGGAGCATTGGGAGGACCTTTGGCTGGACTTGCAGGAACTCACGGCCAAGCGCTCGTCGCAGCATTACATGGGATCGCTGGTGCTGATGCAGAACGATCATCCCGAGGAATACACGATTATCGATGGGCAGCAGCGGATCGCGACTTTGAGCATTCTGATTCTCTGCGTGATTGCCCGGTTGAGGGAGCTGGCGGAACTGGGAGTTGAGCCGGAGGCGAACCGGGAACGCGCGGCGCTCCTGCGGGGAAGTTTCATCGGGGCGAAGCAGCCTGGATCGCTGGTGGAGGCGAGCAAGCTCACCCTGAACCGGAATGACGATGATTTTTATCAGGGCACGCTGGTGCAGCTGGAGAGGCCCGCCAGCGAACGCTCGCTGGGGGATTCCGAAAAGCAGCTCTGGGGCGCCTTCAAGTATTTCTCCAAACGCATTGGTGAGGAGTTCCCGAGCTACAGCGGCCAGCAGTTGGCAGAGTGGATCGATGCGCTGGTCTCGGTGCGGCTGCTCTTTATCCAGGTTGTGGTGGAGGATGATATGGGGGCCTACACGGTTTTTGAGACGCTCAATGCAAGGGGGCTGGAACTCACCGCCAGCGATCTGATCAAGAACTACCTGATGTCCCTCGTCTCGAAGAAGGGCCGCGGGGATCTGGATCATGTGCTCAAACGCTGGCAGAGGGTGACTGGACAAATCGGGGTGAGGCGGTTGCCGGAGTTTTTGAGGCATTATTTCAATTCCCTTTATCCCTTCGTCCGTCAGGAGAGGCTGTTCCGGAGAATCCGCGAGGAAGTCGGGTCGGCGGAGCGTGCCATGGAGTTGGTCCGGGATTTGGAGAAGGCATCGGTGTGTTACCGGGCGCTCGGGGACGCGGAAGACGAATACTGGCTCGATTTTCCAGGAGCGGCGGAGCAGGTCCGGGTGCTGATTTTGTTCGGCGTCAGCCAATACAAACCACTGGCCCTGGCCGCATTCCGGAAAATGAAAGGCGACGAGGCGGTGCGCGTGCTCAAGGACTGCGTCACCCTCTCGTTCCGGTTCAACGTGATCAGCCGGCTGGGAACCCACGAACTGGAGAAGCGCTTCAACGAAGCCGCGCTCGGGCTGCAAAGCGGCACGGTGACCAAGGCGGCTGGAGTCCGTGAACTGCTTCAGTCGGTTTACGTGGATGACGACCAGTTCCGGGCGGACTTTGAGGTTTTCCGGCAGCCGGTCAGCAGCAAGGGGAAGAAAATCATCCGTTACATCCTCTGTGAATTGGAGCACCGGAATTCCGGGCAGGATTTGAACTGGAGCACCACTGGCGCCACCATTGAGCATATCCTCCCGGACCAACTCGATGAGCACTGGTCGGGGATTTTCTCCGAGGATGAACACTCCCGCTACGTGGAGCGGCTGGGCAACTATGCGTTGTTGGAATACGGGAAGAACAAAAGGATTGGGCAGCAGCAGTTTCCTGAGAAATCCGACGTGTTTGAAACGAGCCAATATGGCCTGACGAAAGAATTGTCTGGCTCAGGGGAATGGACCGCCGCGATGATCAATGATCGTCAGAAAAAGCTGGCCCGGCTGGCAACCACGGTTTGGCGTTTTCCCTGATAAGCACCTTTTCCGAAGCCCACCTCGTCGTGCAACCGCCGGTGTAGCTCATGGAACATGAGCTGGGCTGGAATGTGGTCAACTGCTACGATGATGGGCGGGCGGGACGAGCCATGCTTCCCGCTGTGCTGTTCCATTGCGACTGGGCGGCGGCAATGAGGAGATGAGACTTATGGCTGGTGCGCTGAAGATCGGCAGCAAACTGACGCCGGCTGGTAGGCCCGGGATTTGCGGAGAGGTCACGGCAATGTGCAAGGACAAGGATCAGAATTGAGGCATTTTTCCCAAGATCCCGGGTCATGGCGCGCTAATTCCCCCGTAAACCGAGGTGGCATGGGGAGTGCAGAGCTTAGGGCTCATGCTGAACATGAAAAGTCCATCACCCAGAGGACTCAGAAAATTGAAGGTCCAGAGTTCAGCTTTCCCCGGGTTCACCGTCGGAATGATTCCGCTGTTTTTCGGGGCGTTGCCGGGGCTGCTGGTTGCAGCGGACCCACCTCCCTGGCCGGGCTCCTGGACCTTGATCCACTTGCCGGACACTCAAAATTACGTCACGACGGTTGACCGAACCGAAATACTGAATCGTCAGATGACCTGGGTACGGGACCATCGAAGCACCCGCGATATTAGATTCGCCGTCCAGGTGGGCGATCTGGGCAACGACAATACCGAGGTGCAATGGATGCGCTCGCGGGCAGGATTCGACATCCTGGGAAACGACCTCCCCTGTGCCTTCAGCACCGGCAACCACGATTGCGGCCCATCGGGTTCCGGGGATTCCCGGGCTACATCCTTCAGTCTTGCCCCTTTCTACGGTCCGGGCTCGCCCTATGCCTCCCAGTCCACCGTGGGGGGATTTTTCCAGCACCCTGATGATCCACCGGGAAACACCCAGAACGCATGGCATACATTCAAAGCGGGCCCGCAACATTTTCTGGTGCTGACGTGCGAATGGGGCCCCCGCAATAAAGTAGTGGAGTGGATGGACGGGTTAGTCTCTGCCCACCCCTTCCATCGGGCCATTTTGGTGTGCCATGCCTACCTGGCATCGGGTTCCGCGCGGTTTAACTGGGCTCAATCCCAGAGCACCATGAATCCCCACAGTTTTGGGATCGCCTCCGATCCCGATGGGACGAACGACGGGGAAGAACTCTGGACCAAACTGGTCAGGAAACACGAAAATTTCTGCCTGGTGTGTTGCGGCCACGCCGGTCGGGGATTCCGCGCGGTGACAGGTCTGCATGGCAACAAAGTCAATGAAATGCTGTTCAATACCCAGGATCTTGCCAACGGGGGGGATGGTTGGGTGCGACTCCTCGAGTTTCTCCCGGATGGCCGGACGGTTCAGGCCAGAACCTACAGCACCAATCTGGACCAATGGGATGGAGACACTGCGGCCACCTTTCAGTTCAGCCTCTCCGAAGTTTCCAAAACTGACACCGATGCTGATGGGATGCCGGATTATTACGAGGTTCAGCACGGCTGGCCAACCAACAGCTCGTCCAACGCAGGGGAAGACGCCGACAGCGATGGGTCTACGAATCTGGAAGAATTTATTGCCCGGACTTCCCCTTTGGACCCAGGCAGCCGGTTCACCATCTCCTCCGTAATGACTTCCCCTGCCGGGCAACTGACGATCGAATGGGAAAGTATACCGGGGGTGAGTTACGTTCTCCAGGCTGCATCATCCCTGGCACCCACGGCTGCCTGGGAAGACCTCGGGACGCCTCTTCTAGCCGATTCATTATCGAGCCGGAAAACAGTCACCCGCGAAGGCAGCAGGAAGTTTTTCAAAGTGACAGTGATGAGTCCGGAGTAAGCTCTAGAAGAAAGGGGAAGGAAATTGCCCCCCACGGATGAAACGGAGAGGACGGCGCTGCCACTGCCACCACCGGACTGGGTAACCAGCCTGCGGAGGGCTAAAGCAATCCGGCGATTAGCTTCCGCCCAGCGGGGCGTCAGGAACCGGGCGGGCCAGGCCGGACGGTCTCTTTTTTAGACCAACGGCGTCAGGAAGCTGGCCCGGGGAGCGGACGTCTCTGGGATCACTTTCCTTTGAGTTCGACTCCGCCCCAAAGCATGGGAGTGAGCATGGCCTCCGAGGGCACATCGGAGGTGATGCCGGTGGCTTTGTTGCTCCAATACACCCGGGCGGTGGTTTCCGTGCCATTGCCCCGCAGGATGCCGATATCACCGCGGAGCACCTGCCCGTGCTCCGGTTTCAAACCGAGGGTGGCCAGCGGCACGGAAAATTCGTAGTGGCCTGCGGCATCACCGGCGAGCTGGATTTGAGAGCTGACGTCATCCGCACGGTCCAGGGTGATGGTGCGCCACGGCGAGGAGAAGGGCACCGGGGTTTTTGTGCCGGGGACGACCGGCCGGTAGAGCACGGCCTTGGGCTGGCCTTTGACCATGGTGACAACCAGCCTCAGATCGCCCTCCACCGGACCGGGGCGGGCGGGATCCGCGGCGGCATTCACCCCCAGCATGAGGTCCAGCCCTCCTCCGGTCTTGAAGGGCGCCTCCGGCACCTCGCCGGAGTTCTGCAGCAGCCGGGCATCGCCGGTGCGGAACGCCGCATATAACCGGTCTCCGGCAATGGCCACGGCGGCCGTGATATCGTAAGGTTTGGAGTCGGAGTTGAAGTTGGCCGCGACGCCGTTTTTATCAATATCCACCCACCCGGCCTCGGCCCAGTCATCGGTCTTTCCATCCACGAGGGGAGCCTGGGGGCGCAGGGCCACTGGGAGAACCCCGCGTCCCTGCAGCTTCTGCCGGTGGGCCTCCCGTTCAGCCAGCCAGGTCTGGGATTTCTGCAAATCCTCTGCGGTGACCGGCAACGATGCGGCGGGAATGCGGCGGATGCTATCCAATCCATCCAGCCGCACCAGCGAAGCCTTGGCACCGTTCATCAGATAGACTTTTCCGTCAGGGGTCTGACTCCAGGTGGGCCAGAAATTTTCCTCACTGAGGGTGAAACCCTTAAGACTCATGTTCCGCTCCGGCGCGGGCATGGACGACGGCTTGCCAAGGCGCTTGTCCTCAAACACCGTGGCCACATACAGACCGTCGGCGGTGAACAGATGGATCGTTCCCATGTTGGCGTTCACGGCCCAGAGGGGGCCGGCATCCGAGTCCCGCGGCGTGACAAATCCCCCCAGCAGACGGGTGGTGGCGATGAGCTGGCCGGGCCGGTCTGGAGCAGGGGCCTCGTGACCGGCGTGCAGACCGGGCCACACGCTGGGATAACTCCACATCGGCTGGCCATTCCGGGCGCCGGACAGCGAGTGCTGCGCAAACGGGGCAAGGCCCAGCGTCACCGCGCTCCAGCCCTCCGCGCCGGCCAGCACCTGATCCCCTCCTGACGAAGCCGGGGGCTGCACGCCCTCCGCCAGCGTCTGGCCTTTGCTCAAATGATAGAGCGGGGCGCCGCCGGGAGAAAAACTGGTGGGCGCAAAGCGCATCGCCTTCCCCCTCAGGCGGGCCGCGCATAACGAAAGGTCCGGCATGACCGTCACTCCGCCGATCACCGCATCCTGAAACTCGACCTCCTCCGGCTGCACCTGATGATCGTCATTGGCATCGGACCAAAGGAAGGCGGCCCCGCGGTTTTTCGAATCTGTCCTGGCGGGCAGGCGCGCAGCGAAGGCCGGCGTCTGCAGCAGCGGCCAATCGGCGGCCCGACCCAGGGCGGCTACCGGCTGCGCCCTGCCATCGCGGTCCAGAAACAGAAATGCCGCGCTGCCGCCGGTGGGATTCGAGTTATAACAGTTGGTGAAATACCGGCGGCCTTCGTGATAGAGGGCCAGTTCCGGCGCGGCGGCATGCTCCGGTAGTTTGAGATCGCCGGGGCCCGGACGGTAATAAACCCTCACAACCTTGGATTCACCCTTGTCCCAGTCGAGTTGGAATTCCATCGCGCCACGGGCCTCGTCCGCGTAATAAAACCGGGTTTTGTCCTTGGGATCAAGGGTGCCGCCCCCACCGTATTTGGCCGGACCGTAAAAGGCTTTCCAAAGGGTGCCGTCCTGGTTCCAGACCGAGACCCGTTTGGGCAGGAAATCATTTTCCGTGACCCACAGGCGGTGGTTGGTGTCGATGGCCAGCCCGGCGGGATGATTCAAGTGCAGCGGGTCATAGGCCCCGGCCCGGGGAGCCCCGGCTTGGCCAATGGTGCGTTGGAAATTTCCGTCAGGGTGGAAGACCTTCACCTGATGGGATTGGCCGTGATCGCTCACAAAGAGGTTGCCCTGCTGGTCCAGAGTGAGGCCCTGCGGATCCTCCAGGCCGTCCGCAACCAGCGTTTCCGGAAGGGGCAGTTTTGCCGGAGTGTGTAGATTGACTGTATAACGAAGCAGCTTCGTTTCCGAAAGCACCAGCAGGCGTCCCCGGGCATCAAAGGCAAGGCCGCGCGGGCTTTCCACGGGAGCTTGCCCCAGATCCGCTCCGGTTTTGATATCAACAAAAAGCAGCGTGCCAATTTTATGCAGACTGGCCACCAGCAAACCGTTATGGGCGGCGATGCCGCCGAGCTGTTCGATCCAGTGACGGTCCTTTTCACCGGCGGCGGGCGGGGTGAAGGCATATTTGATGACCGGCCGGTCCCCCTTATCTGTGACGGCGGTGATGCGCAGTTCGCCGTGGGTCCGGTCCTCATTGTTGCTGGAGGCGGTCCAGGTGGATCCGACATAGGCATAAGTCCGGGCATCCGCGTCAGGCCCGCGGTCGGATGCGAGGTGCGGGGCCGCGGTCCAGTTCCCCCCCACCCATCCCCGGCCGCCTTGTTTCCGGCCATCCAGATCCACCCAGGCCAGACCGGAGCCGCCTTCACTCACCGCGC
>JAYUWQ010000805.1:0-8121 GCA_043753485.1 bacterium | reverse complement strand
CGCCAGCCGGCTGGGCAATTGGCAAATCGTCTCCTACGACCGCTGGGAAACCGCCACCGCATGGCACCAGCCTACCCTCATCCTCGCCGGCACCCTCGCAGTGGGCCTCTCGCTGCTGGGCTGGTTGGTCTCTACCGCCCAGCGCCGCGCCCTGCGGGAAGTCACCGCCCGCGTTTCCTTCGTGAACCGCGTCTCCCACGAACTCGGCGCTCCCCTGACAAATCTCCGCCTTTACATGGAACTCGCCCGCGACTCCCTGCCCCCGGAAGCGGCGGAAAGCGCCCGTCGGCTCTCCGTCGCCCAGGAGGAAAACGAGCGTCTCATCCGTCTCGTGCAAAACGTGCTCACCTTTGCCCGCCGCGAGCGCCAAAAGCTGGATCTTCACCCCGCTCCCTGCCGCCCCGCAGAAATCCTCACCGCCGTGCTGGATCAGTTTTCGCCCGCCCTCGCCCGGCGCGGCATTACCATGGAAACCAGCCTCGACGGCGCCCTTGGCGCCACGCTCGATCACGATGCCTTCGCACAGATCGTCGCGAATCTTGTATCCAACGTCGAAAAATATGCCGCTTCCGGTGGCTGGATGCTTGCCGCCCTCGAAGCCGAAGGCGACGCCCTCGTCCTCCGCATCAGCGACCGCGGCCCCGGAATCCCTGCCGGCGAATCCGCCAGGGTTTTCCTGCCCTTCGAGCGCCTCGACAGCCGCATTACGGAAGGGGTCAGCGGCACCGGGTTAGGCCTCGCCATTACCCGGGATCTCGCCACCCGCATGCACGGCACTATCACTCTCACGCCTGCTCTGGAAGGCACTGGATGCATCTTCACCGTCCGCCTGCCGCTTCATGGCCTGGCCGTTTCCACCCCGGCTCCTCAGCCCCCCATGCTCCACCCCCAGCCAGCATGAAAATCCTGGTCGCCGACGATGATCCCCTGACGCTGGAAGCCGTCTGCACCTGCCTCACCGACGACGGATTCTCCCCCGTGCCCGCCAGCAACGGCGCGGAAGCCCTCGAACTTTGGCAAGAGCACCGGCCCGAACTCCTGTGCCTCGACATCATGATGCCTAAACTTGACGGGTTCGAGGTCTGCCGCCGCATCCGGGCCGCTGATCCCACCGTGCCCATCCTCTTCCTCTCTGCAAAAAACGAGGAGATTGATGTCGTGGTTGGCCTCGAACTCGGTGCCGACGACTTCATCCGCAAACCCTTCGGCAAACGCGAACTCCTCGCCCGGGTCCGGGCCGCCCTGCGCCGCCGCGTCACCAAAAGTGGCAAGGCCCGCCCCGCCTTCACCATGCTAGACCTTACCGTCTGGCCGGACGAACTCCGCGCCTCCCGCGGCACCCACGCCATCGACCTAACCCCCCGCGAGAGCGCCATCCTCCAGCTCCTGCACGAAAACACCGGCCGCCCGGTCCACCGCGACACCTTCCTCGACCGCTGCTGGGGCCTCGACTACTTCCCCGAAAGCCGTACCCTCGACCAACACATTGCCCAACTCCGCCGCAAAATCGAGCCGGACCCTACCGCCCCCATGATCATCGAGACGGTCCGCAGCGTCGGCTACCGCTTCCGCAACGGCGGGTGAAATCCGCGGGGCGCATGCGCTCCCCTACCACTTTTATCCACCCCACCGCGCGGGATCCTCCACCGGCAGGGGTGGCCGCTCAGGGGGTTGTCCGGGCACCGCCGGCACGGCATGCAATGGCACCACCTCCCCGGACTCGATGCGGCCAAGCATGTCGATGAAGGCGTCTTCAAGGTTTTGCTGCTCCTGGTGGAATTCCACGACTGGGAGTCCGTCGGTGATCATGCGGCGGAGCACTCCGGCGATGACTTCGGGGTCCGCACTATCAATGCTGAGGCGGGCGCCGGATTTGCGCTCTTCCATGATTTTGACGTGCGGCGAAACGAGCGCCCATGGGACCAGCTTTTCCGGACTGTGAGCGAGTTTTACATCCACCAGGGTGACCGAATGATCGGTGCGCTGGAGGCTCTGGGCGGTGCCGTGGTGCACGATCTGGCCTTTGTCGATGAAGAGGAGGGTATCGCACATTTCCCCGAGTTCGGAGAGGATGTGGGAGGAAATCAGGATCGTTTTGCCTTCCTCTGCGAGGATGCGGATCAGGCGCTTCAATTCCACGCGGGCCTTGGGATCGAGGCCGGCGGCCGGTTCGTCCATGATGAGCACCTGGGGATCGTGGATCAGGGCGCGGCCGAGGCAGAGGCGTTGGCCCTGGCCTTTGGACATCTGGTTGATAAGGCGGCCGGAAAGCGGACCGAGGTCGGTGAAATCCATCACGTCCTGAATGCGCTGGACCCGTTCCTGGCCTTTGAATCCGAGCGCCCGGGCGTAGAAATCCAGATACTCCAGCACCGTCATGTTTTCATAGGTGCCGAAACTGTCAGGGACCCAGCCGAGCAGGCGCCGCACTTCAGCGGGATACTGCACCACACTCCGGCCCATGATGCTGGCGGTGCCGGCGGTGGGATAATCCAGGGTGGCGAGGATGCGCATGGTGGTGGTTTTACCGGCGCCGTTGGCTCCGACAAAACCAACCACGCTGCCCTGCCTGATCTCGAAGGACACGCCATTCACTGCCTTCAGAGTTCCGAAGGACCGGTGCAGATTGTGGACAGCGATAGCGGCGGACATGGGTTGAAAAAGTCAGGGCACCGGAGCCAGCCGGCCATGAAGAAACGCATGGTCGTTGGTCCAGTCGATGGATTTGAGGGTTCCGGCAAAGCCGACGGCCGGATCGCGCGAGACGGCGTAGAACCGGCCGGCGTGGCGTCCGGACTGGAGGGGCGCCGCCACTCCCGGGGGAAAAGGCGCGAGTTGCTCCGCGGACCATGCCGCGAAAGCAGCCTCATCGGTTTTCTGCAGAGCCAGACTGCCCCCGGTGGTCAGGGCAGCAGCCCCGCTCCACCACTGGCCACCAGGATCCTGGTAAAAAACGGATTCCAAGGCTCCGGCGAGGCTCGAAACCAGCACCGGATCGCCAGCGCCGGGCTTGAGTTCCAAACGGCCGCGGCCGGGACGGATTGTTTCCACCAGTTGCGCCTGCTCGCTGCGGCTTTGGAACCAGTCGCCGGCATACGCCTGTGGCTCGGGCTGGTTGAAGCGCTGGCCTTCGGAGTCACTGCTGCCGCCGGACTTGAGCCGGGTCCAGCGGCTGTTTTCGAGCAGCAGCGGAGTCAGCGCCGCCAATTCGTCCATGACAAATCCGCCCCCGAAAAGAACGCCGGTGCGGCTGATCTGATACTGCCGGACCGTGCTCAGATTCTCGTCAGGAAACAATTCCAGCAGGGCGGCCCGTTGGCCTTTCCCTCCGGCCCCGTCCTGGAGAAAAATCACGGCAATCAGCACCAGCGAAGCCCCCAGTGCGATCAAGGGAGTGGTCACAAACAACCGGTGCCGCCGCCCGGGGCCGGCGAGGTAAAACAAGTTTACCGGCCCGACAAGGATGCCGAAGAGCAGTAAAATGAGCCCCACCTGCCAGGCTGCAAAACTGCGGATGCCCAGCGCCTGCCGCAAGGTGGATGCCGCCCCCTTGCCCGGGGGGCCCGGCAACATCGCCTCCCGCGCCGCCACGTGGCGGATGGATAGGCCGGCCCCGGAAAAAAAGCGGCTCATGGCGGGAGCGCCGAGCACGACCCGGTCCCAGGCAAAAATCCGGACCTTGCCTGCTCCTGCCGGCATCCCACCCAGCACTCCCCCGGTGGGATCCGGTTCGGCCGGCCCGGCTTTCCATTCCTGCAGAATCCCCACCGGGGCGGCCCCACTGTGATACAAATCGAGCACGCCTCCCAGCAGCATCCAGTGCCGGATGGCAGTACGGACACCCGGCGGAAGGGCATTCCATTCCTCATCGGTCAGGGCCAGGCCATCCAGCCCCATGTAACCGCGCCAGTCGGCCGGCAAATCCGCCGGAAGAAAACTGCCGGCAAATGACTCTCCACTGCTGTAGCCCGAGCCCCCCTTGCCAGATTTGGGCCGCGCGGCTTCGTTCAATGCCGTAGCAGCGGAACCACCGATGGATTGACTAATCGCCCAAAACGGTTGGGTGGTTGAGATCATGGAGTCAAACCTGGCCTGATGGGTCCGGCCGGCCCCGCTCAGGGTCACCCCCAGGAAACTGTCCCGATAGCTCCGGCTGGAGGAAAATTCTGTCATCAAGGGCACGATCAATTCCCGCACCGTGGTCGATCCCGGCGGACAGGCCAAGGTGACGGCCGGCCCCGTCAGCACATGCTCACTCCGATTCGAAGGTGTGGTGCTGGAAGTGCCCACCACCAAGGAAATCGCTTCCTTCCCCTGGTTGTTCACGTTCACCCGGATCGCCGTATAACCACCCGGCGGCACGCTGCTGAACACGTGGGTCAGCTGCACGGTCGAACCATTTTCCTCGTTTAAAGGAAAATTCTGACTTTGCTGGGCCGGGGCGGACCGGAACCCCGCGAACGACAGGAAAAGGCACCACAGCAAAACAGGCCGGGAGGGTCTCATCACAGAAGGAAAATTCAAAAAGGCCATGCGTCCGGTCGTAAAAAGTCTAACCAACCGCCACACGCTGCAGGGGACGCGGCACCGCCCCCGCCGTGACCGGCACTTCCTGGAGGATCGCGGCCACAATATCACGGGTGGTTTTTCCCTCGATCCTGGCGCTGTAATCGAGCACTATCCGGTGCCCCAGCACCGCCTGCGCCAGCGCCTGGGTATCCTCAAAACTGGCATGGCACCGGCCCTGCATCAAAGCGCGGGCCTTCACGGCCGAAGCGAGGCTCAACGCCGCCCGGGGACTGGCCCCGAACTTCACCGGCTGCGCCGCCGCCGACTGGCCGGGGTGGGTGGCATCGACAATCCTCGCAATATAATTCGCCACCACATCCGGCAGAAACACCCGGCGCACCAAGGCATGCAGATCCGCCAGAGTCTCCCGCGTCATCACCGCATGCACCACCGGCTCCACGCCGAGTTCACGGTCTTTGACGATCTGCTCCAGCGTCGCGGCATCGTTGCGGCGGACTTCGAGTTTGAACAAAAAACGGTCCACCTGCGCTTCCGGCAGCGGATAGGTGCCTTCGAGCTCAATGGGATTCTGCGTGGCTAGGACAAAAAACGGATCCGGCAGCACATGGGTCTGGCCGAGCACGGTGACCCGGCGTTCCTGCATCGCCTCCAGCAGGGCGCTCTGGGTTTTCGGGCTGGCCCGGTTGATTTCATCCGCCAGCACCAGATTGGCAAAAACCGGACCCGGCTGGAACACAAATGCCCGGCCTTGGGGCGTTTCCTGGAGCACCGGATTTCCCGTGATATCACCTGGCAGCAGGTCGGGAGTAAACTGGATGCGTTTGGTCTCCAACTGCAGAGCCCTCGCCAGTCCCTTGACCAATTCCGTCTTGCCCAGACCCGGCAGTCCTTCCAACAAAATGTGTCCCCGAGCCAGCAACCCGCAGATGGTCAGGTCGATCAATTCCTCCTTGCCGAACAACACCTGCTGCATCGCCCCGCGCAACGCCTGCACCGCCGGTGCTGCCGCCGCGATTTCCGAATCAGTCGCATAATCCATAACTCAAACAGGACCACAGCCCGCGGCGGGTGCAATGCAGGAATCAGCCCGCCAAATCCGCTCCCTTGGCGGGATCAGGATCCTGCCCGGGCTCACGATCCGGAGCTTCCCCTGATCGGCGGGCATTGACTTTACCGGGCGGCTCTGCGAAAACCCCTCTTTTTATGAACTTCCGCTCCTCTCTCCACCCTCTCGCTGCGACCGTCGCCCTCGGGCTCTGGACGGCCCCCGCAGCGCGGGCCAAATTCCTCAGCCCCCCGGATGTGGTCAAGGAGCCGGAACTCACCGCCATCGTCGAGACCTTAAAAAAAGCCAAATCCCCGGAGGAATCCAAACCCGCCTTTGAAGCCGCCGCCAAACTGGCCACGGACGCCTCCTCCCCGGAGCGTCAGTTTTTCCTCGGTTATCTCCATCAATATGGCCTGGGCACCACCGCTTCCCCCGAAAAAGCCCGGGAGGCCTATCAAAAGGCGGCCGACGCGGGATATGCCCCCGCCAAAAACAACCTCGGGCTGCTCCTGCTCGCCAGCGGTGGAGATCCCGCCAAGGCCGTGGCCATGGTGGAAGACCTTGCCAACACCGGCAATGCCGCCGCCCAGACCTCCATGGGTCAACTCTACCTTGATGGCATTCCCGCCGCCGGAATTGCCAAGGATGCCGACAAAGCCCGGGTCTGGTTCGAACGCGCCGCGGCCAGTGGCGACCCGGATGCCACCTGGACGCTGGCCCTGATGATCGGCAATCAGCCCCAACTGACCGAAGCCCAGGCCAAACAGGCCCTTGCCCTGATGGAACAGGCCGTTCAGGCCGGCCACCTGCCGGCGCTGGTGGAATACGGCCGCCGGCTCGTTTCCGGCAACGGCCTCAAGCCGGATGTGGACCGCGGCCTTTCCCTGCTCCAAAAAGCCATCGGGATGGGGTCCACCCAGGCCATCATGACCCTCGGCGGGCTTTATGAAGCCGGCAGCGGCGTCAAAAAAGATCCGAAAAAAGCCTTCGATCTCTACAGCGAGGCCGTCGCCAAAAACGAATTCTCCGCCTATAACAAGCTGGGGTATTTCTACGAAAACGGCCTCGGCGTGCCCAAGGACGAGCAGAAAGCGCTCGCCTCCTATCAAGCCGGAGCCGACAAAAAAGTGGGCATGTGCCTGTTCAATCTGGCGGTCTTCCATGACGAAGGGAAAGGTGGCCTGAAGAAGGACCCCGCGGCCGCGTTCGACTGGCATTACAAGGCCGCCATGTCCGCCTTTGTCCCCTCCCAACTTGCCCTCGGCACCCGTTACCGCGATGGCAAAGGGACCACCGCCGATGCCCAGGCCGCCCTCGCCTGGTTCCAACGGGCCATGCAGAATGGCGACATGAATGGTGCCCTCAACGTGGCCGCCATCCTGGAAAACGGCAGCACCGGCGCCGTGGATAACAAAACCGCAGGCGAAATCTACAAGGAGGCCGCCTCCAAGGGCAACCCGCTCGCCATGGCCTCGCTCGGGGCCATGATCGAGGACGGCCGGGGCGTGCAGGGCGACTTCAAGCAGGTCTTCCTCCTCTATACCGCCGGGGCCGAAGCCAAAATCGAAGCCGCCAGGGAACGCCTCGCCAATTTCAAAAAGCGCCTCAGTCCCGAACAACTCAAGGAAGCCGAGGCCTTCGTGCTGGCCAACCGCGCCACCCCGGGTGCCGGGGTGCCCGACGCCGCTCCGGACAAATCCAAAGCCACGGAAAAACCGAAAGCCAAGGAGACCCCGGCCAAACCAGCGAAGCCCGCCAAACCTGCCTCCAAGGACAAACGATAGGAGTCCCCAGGCCCGGGCTTGAGCGCATACCGGACTTCAGGAAACCGAGGTCTTTGAATTCTCTCTGCCGGGCCTGTGCCGTGGGCAGCCAATCCCTCACCGAAAGCGGTCACTGCCATGTTTTCCACCGTCACTGAGCGCTTCCACGAAAACTTCACCGAGCGCGGCGAAGTCGGGGCCGCGCTCTCAGTGTGGCAGCATGGGGTGGAAATCCTGCACCTCAACGGCGGCACCCTGACCAAGGACGGCGGAGCCCCCTGGACCCCGGAAACGCTGGTCCCTGTCTATTCCGCCACCAAAGGTCCCGCCGCCCTGACCCTGTTGCTGACCCTGCACGACGCCCACCTGCCGCTGGACGCTCCGGTCCGCTCCCTCTGGCCACAACTCACCCTGCCCCTCACCTTCGGCGAACTGCTCTCGCACCAGTCCGGCCTCCCCGCCCTCGACCAGCCTCCCTCAGTTTATGATCACCAGGCGGTGGTCCGCGCCCTGGAGCAGCAGGCCTCCGCGTGGACTCCCGGCACCGCCCACGGTTATCACCCGCGCACCTTCGGTTTCCTCCTTGATGAATGTGTCCGACGCCTCACCGGAGGCATCCCGTTAGGCCAGGTCTGGCGCGATCGGATCGCGGCACCGCTCGCCCTCGACTTCTGGATCGGTGGCGTCCCGGAATCCCGTTATCCCGAGATCGCCCGGCTCTATCCCGGCCGCCCCAAACCGCCGCATCCTGACGAAACCGGCTTCTTCCAGGCCATGGCC
>JAYUWQ010000804.1:0-3161 GCA_043753485.1 bacterium | reverse complement strand
ATTCTGTTGAGCGGGGATGAGGCCCCCCTGGGCTGGGCTGCGTTGGTTTGCTTCGACAGAACCAACGGAGGCCCGTTTACATATTCCGCTCGGTGATGGGATTGAGTCCCACGAAAGCGAGCAATTTCCCGGCGTGGTCGCAGAGCGGGATCAGGGTGTGCATGAAACGGGCGGGGCCTTGCACCAGGGCGAGAGGCAGCAGCAGACTGTAGGCGGGCACGGCCACCACGGATTTGGCGAGGGAGGCGGCCCGGTGGTGGGTGATCCGCAGACTGTTTTTGCCGCGCAGGAGGGCGCGCTGCAGCATGTATTTCCGGGTCAGACGCGAGGCTGGAACCGATTCGGAGACCACCGCTTCGTTGCACCAGACGAAGGTGTGACCGGCCTTGGCGAGACGCATGAAAAAGTCCTTGTCCTCTCCACCGGTGCCGAACTCTTCCCGGAAGGGCGGCTCCCCGGCTGCGAGGATATTACGGAGGAAGAGCACATTGCCGGTGCGGCAATTCTGCCAATCGAGGGTGGTGCCGGTGGGGCACTCGGGCCGCTCGCAGAACCGTCCCTGGATCACCCAGGCGGGAGGCGGGGTTTCGAAATGGGGGCGGACGGGACCCAGCACCGCCGCCGCGTTCCCGCTGACAAGGGTTTCGTAAAGGCGGAGGAGCCACTCCGGCACGGGGAATTCATCGTCATCGATAAAAGCAATCAGGTCACCGGTGGCATGGGCAATGGCAGCATTGCGGGTGAGGGCAATATTGCGTTCCGGCTGCGAGCAGTAGGTGACGCCGAGCGAAGAGCTGCGCGAGAAGGTTTCGACCCCTTCCCGGGCAGAGCCGGCCCGGTCATTGTCGGCCACCACGACCGAAAAAGTGAACTGCTCTCCGGTGAGCTGGGGCTCCAGTGCCCGCAGCAGGCGCAGCAGCATCTCCGGCCGCTGGTAGGTGCAGATGCAGACGCTGATGTGAGGCAGGAGCATGGAAGCTGGTTTGATTTACGATTTACGATTGATGCTGAAAAGGACGCTGACGGGCCACCGATGGCACCAATGTTACTGATGATCACGGATATAGCTGAATAGAAGGAATCACCAAAAAAATGAGGGGCATATCTTGGCTGAATCCGTGATGATCCGTTCAATCCGTGTGATGACTCCGGCACCCCACCCGGTGCCAGTCGGGCCTGCGGCCCCAACCGTCCCGGTTGGTCTCAAATCGGTCCGACCCTCCCGATTTGTCCGTGGGCTCCCCTCTCCCCGACAGAGGTAGTGGGGGACTTTACTGCCGGCCAAATTTTGAGCGGAAGCGGGACATTTGCTCGTGGCGGTGGAAGGCCATGAGTTCCGGGGTGACGACGCGCGGGGTGCGGGTGATCCAGGCATGGAGGGCGCCGCCCAGAAAGAGCAGGCCACCTAGGATCCAGGGTTTCTGGCGCATCTGGAAGACGGAGCGCAGCAGAATCCACAGCGGATGGCCACCCACATAATACGCTTTGCGGCCGTAATGCCAGAAGACCATGGCCTTGCTGTTGTTGCCGGTGCCGAGGGGACGGTGATGCAGGCAGACCTTGTCGGTGAAGGTGCGGGTCTTCCAGCCTTTCATGCGGGCGGTGGTGACCGCGATCCAATCAATGGCCCCACCCTTCACCGGCACGTAACCGCCGATTTCCGCAAAGCATTCGCGGCGGAAGAGCTGGCAGGCTCCGGAGACATGCTCCAACTGGGCGTGGCGGTGGTTGTAGGTGTGTTTGGAAAGATCGGAGTGATCGTCCACGAAGGGGGTGCCGACGACCCCGAGGGCAGGATCGGCCGCCAGCTTGCCCAAGAGAAACTCAAAGTAGCCGGGATCGAAGGTGATGTCCGCATCAAGGTTGCCGACCACGTCGTAGGCTTCCCCCGCCAGCAGGGCCAAACCGGCATTGAAGGCATGGGCCTTGGCGGCGAATTGGCGCTCCTGATGGACCGGGCGCTGCAGCAGGGTGATCCATGGGTAGTCCCGGGCGTAACGGGCCACGATGTCATCCGTGCCATCGGTGGAGCCATCGCTGACAATGATCCAGCGGACGGGCCGGATGGTCTGGGCAAGGACGGACCGGATAGTGGCCTCGATGAGATCGGCCTCATTCCGCGCCGGGGTGATCAAGGCGAGGGCGAGGGCGAGGGGAGCGGCCGGGGCCGGGGGGACGGCCACAGGGAGGACTTCCGGAGTGGATGGGGTCATCGGATCGGGAGACGGTTAGGGGGACAAGGCCGGGACGGCCTTGCTACGGGCGGAGGTGCGCTCGAGGAGGTGGGACAGGCCTTTGAACATGGTGCTCTGCCCCCAGTGGAAGTAGGGGGTTTTGGCTTTTACCAGCTGGTAATGGCGGAAGTAGAAATAACCGGAGGGATCCTGAAGATTTTCGATGGTCCAGCGGGCCACCTTTTCCGCGAGGGAGAGGGCTTCGGGATCCTCATCGCTGAAGAAAGCGAAGGTATCGATGGCCTGCCCGGCGCACTGGATATCGACCGGCAAGGTCTTGTTATGGTAATAACGGGGTTTGCCAGAGTCCTCGAAGAAGGTGTCCTTGAAGTAGGCATACCCTTTCCGCAGGAAGGGGCGGAATTCCTCCTCGCCGGTGGAGTCGACAAAACGCTTCAGGCTGTCGAGGTTGTATCCGGTATGGAAATTGTCGATCCAGTGGTATTTGGGTTCCTCACCGTAATACCAGGCGCCATCGGGCAACTGGCGGGTGCAACTGTAACGCATGGCTTCCCGGGCGACCTCCAGATATTCCGGTTTGGGCGAGTGTTTCCAGGTGCGGGCGAGCAGGCCGGCCCCGAGCATGCTGGAATTGTGAATCCAGGAACCGCCATAAGCAACGTAACTGAGGCAAGTGCCGGAATTGGTTTGGAGCCGGGGCAGCTGTAAAATCCACTCGCAGATTTTTTCCGCGGTGGCGAGGAAATGGGCCTCGCCGGTCTGTTCGTAGGCTTCGAGGAAAGCCTGTCCGATCAGGCCACTCCAGACAATGGTGGGCTCGCCGGCGGGCATGGTGCCGCTGCGGGTGGTGAAATCAAAATCGTTGCCCCAGCTTTTTCCCGGATAGTTGGTGACGCTGTGCTCGTCGAGCCATTGGAGGCAGGCGCGGGCTTTGGTGAGGTATTCCGGCTGCCCGGTGGCCTTGTA
>JAYUWQ010000803.1:0-3164 GCA_043753485.1 bacterium | reverse complement strand
TCCATGACGAAATCCTCGTCGTCCTGCCAGTCCTTCTGCGTGCCTTCGCGGACGAGGGCCCGGCCATACATGCTATGATGTTCCTGGGTGGTGGCGATGGGATAAACCGCCGGAATTTCCTTGTGGTCGGTCCATTTGGTCCCTCCTTCAGGGACGGCGACGGAACCGGTAAGTTTGGCTACCTTGGCGCCGCTGGCGAAGTATGGGGCAGCCGAAGTGCGCAGACCATAGGCGTCGAAACCAGTACCCTGCCCTACCCGGCCCGGTCCCTCGGCGCCAGTGCCCAGCTGGCCGTAGCCAACGGTGAGAGTGACTGCGTTGTCGGCGTGCCCCGGGATGACGAGGACCGGGAAATAACGGGTGACACCACCGATTTCGACCGAAATCATATCAGCCTCATCCACTGCGGCGAGGGTGATTTTGAGATCCTTGGCTGTTTTGACGCTGATGAGGGCGGCGTTGTCCCAAGTCACCTTGGAAACAGGATCGGGAGCTTCCTGCAGCCAGGCGCTATTGATATAACGGCCATCGGCAATTTTGGCGCACGGCAGGAAGGTGACTTCCATCGCGGTCAGCGAAGGAGCCGCGGCATCCGGAAGCGCCGCCAGCAGGCTCAAAGCCCCGGACTGGAACGTAGTGGCTGCAGCAGGGTATTCCGTTTTAGCGACAAATCCATCACGCAGGGTGTTGTTCCAGATCTCCTCGGAAGCTCCGGGAACGAGGGCATTGAAGGTATCGCGAACCAGTTTGTATCCAGGACCTGGATCTTCCACGGTGCCCATGGGCAGGGGAGCCATGGAAGGTTCGACGAAGGGAGGCGTGTCTTCGTTGGAAACCAGGGCCCCGAGGAGCTCGTGATCGCTGACGCCGCCAAACAGGGGGAGAATCATCGGCTGGACGACGGCGTAGGTGCCTTCAAAACCACGGGTGTCGCCCCATTGCTCCAGATAATGCGTGGCGGGCACCATCCACGATGCCTTGCGGGCGGTGGCGGTCAGATGACGGGTGCTGTGGACGATAACGGTTTTGATGCTGTCCTGGGCAGCAGGCCACTTGAGGTCGGCGGGAGCATCAAAAACGGGATTGGCATCGCTGATGACAAGCAAAGTCTGCACATTGCCGGCGAGGGCTTGACCGGACAGTTCCGCCAGCGTGCCCAGTTGCGATTCTGGGAGTCCGGTCTGCTTCAGTTCGATGGTCGAACCGTAGGCGCCCAGCGCCTGGTTGATGGCGGCGGCCAACACCTGCACGGCTTCGGGTTGATTGCTGCCGGCGATTACGATGGCCTTGCCCTTGCTGGCAACGAGATCCTCCGCTGCGGTCTTGAACCAGACCTCAAAATCCTCACGGCCGGGGTTGTAGCCGTCCGCTTTGACGCTGGCAGCCGCAGCGGACAAGGCCGCATCCCCCGTGGCCGCGCCGATGAGCGCGGCAAGTTTTGCCGCCACCTTGACGGTTTGGCTGGCAGGAACACGCATACGGTGATCGGCAATGCCACCCGTGATGGTGTAATTGCTCTCCACGGCATAGAGGCGGTTCATCGGATCAGCGCTGGTCTGCGCTTTCCGGCCGGACATAAATTGACCGACGGATTTGCCGCCTACGCGATCAAGCCCGAGAAAATCGCTATCGAGGCTGAAAACCCGCTCCGCCTTGTCAAAACGATAGAACGGCATCACGCCGGTGCCGAAGGCCTTGGTGTAGGCAGCGCGCCCATTGGCGGGGCCAAAAGCTTCGTAACGGTAGACCTTGGCGGCTGGGAATTTCTTCTGCAGCTCACCGATCAGACGCAACCGGGTGGGTGAGACCACCTCATCGGTCAGGACCGCGAAGCCTTTGCCGCCCGAGGCCGCGAGCTCCTTCTTGGCGGCATTGAGGAAAGTGAAGAAGTCGTCACGGGAACTCGGTTTCCCATAATTTGAGAAAGCGCGGGCCCGGTCCGGATCGTAGAGGCCCAGCACCGAGGCCTGCGCCTGGGAATCCAAACCGCCATTGCTGTCCGGGTGGAATTTGTTGCCCTGAAGGTGGGTGGGACGTCCTTCCGTGGTGTGGACCACCATGGGAGTGCCTCCGCCGGAGCGGGGCATGGCGGTGGCATAATACAGAATTTTCCCCGGGACCACCCATTCCGGCATTTTGGAATAGGGCTTCAGGTAGGTTTCCGGCCGGCGGCAGGAAGCGAGGCCGAGTCCTGCCATGGCGGTGCTGGCGCTCATGAGTTTCAGGAAACTGCGGCGGGAGGTTTCCTGTTCCTCCTCGTCCTTCATGACGGCGGCGCCGTCCTGGAATTCACGGTCCTGCCATTTCTGGGAGGATTCCTGGCCGGTCAGTTGTCCCAGGCTGCGCCAATAGCGCTTGCCGGTGATGGGCTCTGCGGGATGTTGCCAAACGCGTTTCATTGAACAAAAATGGGGTGGTAGGGGCGGCGGACGTCAGGGTGACTTAGCGGTGACAACCGGCACAGTTGACCGGAGGCTCGATGTGCCAGGCATCTTTGAGTTTCTGACCCATCTCCTTCTGGTCTTTCCCTTCGGATTTGGCCGTCCAATTCAAATTCGTGATTTTGTCCATGGGACGGAGGTGCTGCTCTGGAGCCAAGTGACAATCCAAGCACCAACTCATGCTCTGACTTTGGTCATGAAAAACCACGGGCATCTCGTTGATTTTACCATGGCAACTGACACAGGAAACCCCGGCCGTCACATGGACGCTGTGGTTGAAGTAGGCGTAGTCAGGGGTGTTGTGGACCTTGACCCATTCCAACGGCTTGCCTGTATCGACACTTTCCTTGATCAGGGCGATCTGAGGAGAGTTGGTTTTCACGTGCTGGTGGCAATTCCAACAGGTGCTGCTGGCCGGCACGTTGGCGTGGCCGGACTGCTCAACGAAGCTGTGACAGTAACGGCAATCCATGCCCAACTGTCCGGCGTGGATCTTGTGCGAAAAAGCAATGGGCTGCGAGGGCATGTAACCGACGCGGGTATACTTTTGAGTAAAATAATACGTCACCCCACCAGCGATCCCCGCACCCATAAAGAGGAAGCAGACGAGGAGCTTCAGAGGCAGGGTATTTGTCCAGCGGGGAAAGGTGTTGGCCATTTTCAGAGTCGGGTCTGGATGGAGTATAGGCTTGTGAAATTTTTCACAAGCGGAATTAGAAAAAT
>JAYUWQ010000802.1:0-8161 GCA_043753485.1 bacterium | reverse complement strand
TCATCCCCACCACCGGCACCCAGATTGATGAACTGATTGCAGGGGTGGCAGACGGTCTGAAGAAATTCAACGCGCTCGATCTCGACGGGGTGATGGTTGAGCTGCGCGATGTCCTGACTGCCGCCAAGGACCAAATCGCCTCTCTGAATGTAAAGGCGGTCAACGACAACCTGATTGCCATCACCGAGGATGTCCGGATCATCACCGCCGATGACAAACTGGTCAGCGCGGTCAAAAATCTGGACGCCGCCCTCATCCAAATTGACCAACTCTCCACCAAAGCCAATGCCAGCATCGGGCCGCTCCTCGAGGACATCAAAGGCGTCATCGCCCGCACCGATGCCGGACTGGCCAAAATCCAGGAGGCGACCGCCGGGCTCTCCGATCTCTCCAGTCCCCGCGCCCCGGTCATGATGCGCCTGCAGAATGTCCTTACTGAAACCGAGCGCGCCTCCCGCTCCCTCAAGGAACTTTCCGTCGACCTGAAACGCGACCCCAACACCTTGCTCCGCGGCCGTCCCGCTCCCAAATGAAAACTTCCCTCCTCGCTGCCCTGCTCCCCGTCCTGCTCGCTTCCTGCAGCGTCCTCAAGCCGGTGGAGGACACTTCGATCAATCACCTGCTTGATCCTGCCGTCCCCGAGCGGAGCCTCACGGGCTCCAGCCCTGCCATTGCCGTGTCGCGGCCGTCCCTCCCCAGCTACCTCGACCGGCAGCAGCTCGTCAGCCGCACCACCACCGGCGAGCTGCAGATGAACAGCTATCACCTTTGGGCCGAGCCTCTGGATGCTTCCCTCTCCCGGGTCACGGCGGCCAATCTGGCCAGACTGACGAACTCACTCAACATCCAGCCCGTCGAAAACTTTGTCACCCTCGATTACCAGTCGCTGCTGGAGATCCGTGTTTCCCGCTTTGAACCGGACGCTACTGGCGAGGTCGTTCTCGACTGCACATGGAAACTGCAACCGGTGGTGGGCCGGGTCGCGGATACCCACTCCTTCAGCACGAGGGTCACTCCCGCCGGACCCTCCGTCACCACCGGTCCGCAAACCGACCGCATCAAGGCCATGAATGAAGCCCTCGCCCGCCTCGCCCGCGACATCGCCCGCTCCCTGTAGGAGATCCGCGTTCAAATGCCGAGATAGGCCGCCCGGACCTCGGGATTGGCCTTCAATTCAGCAGACGGGCCTTCGAGGATGACTTTGCCGGTTTCGAGGACGTAGCCATAACTGGAAACCTCGAGGGCGAGGTTGGCGTTTTGTTCCACCAGCAGAATGGTCAGGCCCTGGGTGCGGTTGATCTCGACGATCTTTTCAAAGATCGATTTCACCAGGAGGGGAGCGATGCCCAGGGAGGGCTCGTCGAGCATGAGGAACTTTGGCTTGCTGAGGAGCGCGCGGCCTATGGCCAGCATTTGCTGTTCACCGCCGGAAAGGGTTCCGGCGAGTTGCTTGCGGCGTTCGAGGAGGCGGGGGAAAATGGTGAAGACGTAGTCGGTCTGGGAGGCGATCCAGGCGGCATCGCGCTGGAGATAGGCTCCCATCTGGAGATTTTCCTGCACGGTCAGGTTGGCGAAGACCATGCGGCCCTCCGGAACATGGCAAAGGCCGCGGCTGACGATGGCGTGGGCCGGCTGGTTGGTGATCTCCCCGCCGTCATAGCGGATGGTGCCACCGGACGATTTTGCCAGGCCGGAGATGGCGCGGAGGGTAGTGGATTTACCGGCACCATTGCTGCCGACGAGGGTGACGATGCTGCCGGCCGGCACTTTGAGCGAGACGCCGTGCAGGGCTTTGATGGAGCCGTAGGCCACGTTTAGGTTGTCGATCGTGAGCAAGTTGTTGAGGGTTGAAGGTTGAGAGTTGAGAGAAACACCCCAAGGCTCAGGTCTCCTCCTGTGACGTTGGCTTCTCATCAAGGAGGGAACGGCGCAGGCCGCTGAGCATACGACTTTGTTCCTCCGCTGCCGCGTAAAGAACCTTGAAACCCGCCGGCGGAAGCAGGCCTTGATTCCGGGCGATGAAGGATTGGGAGACGACTTCGTAGACGGAGCCGGTGGCAATCTCGATGAACCGCGCAAAATCCCTGTGGGAATTTCGGGAGGAGCCTTCCGCAATATTGGAGGAAATGGAAAAGGTGGCCCTGCGCATCTGGTTGGTCAGGCCGAAGCGCTCGTCGGCAGGAAAGTACCGGGTTGAGGAATACACCGTGTCCGCAAACCCGATAGTTTTATGCCAGACTTCCAATTTTTCAAAGTTGAACATGGGGTGGGGCAGGTGGTTGAGAGGTGCCGGTTGGAGTGTTGAAAGGGGGAAATAGTGACGGGTGTGGATCTTAGCAGGGGGAAATTTCTCTCAACACTCAACTTTCAACACTCAACTAGATCGTCGCGGCTCCCAGATAGGCCTCAATGACCTTCGGGTCGCGCTGGATTTCGCGCGGGCTGCCCTCGGCGATTTTGATGCCGTATTCGAGGACCGCGATCCGTTCGCAGATGCCCATGACGACTTTCATGTCGTGTTCGACGAGGAGGACCGCGATTTTATAACGATCCTTCACAAAACGGATCAGCCGCATCAGTTCATCCTTTTCCGTGGGATTCATGCCGGCGGCGGGTTCGTCCAGCAGGAGCAGGCGGGGCTTGGTGGCAAGGGCGCGGACGATTTCGAGGCGGCGCTGGTCGCCGTAAGGCATGGATTTGGCCAGTTCGCCGCGTTGGCTTTCGAGGCTAAAGATTTCCAACAGTTCCATGACCCGGGTCTCCACTTCCTTTTCCCCGGCCCGGAAAGCCTTGCCGCGCCAGAGGGCGTCCCAGAGGCCATGGCGGCGGTGCAGTTGGGTGGCGGTGCGGATGTTATCGAAGACGGTCATCGATCCAAAAAGCCGGATGTTCTGGAAAGTCCGCGCGATGCCCAGCCGCGTCAGTTCGCTGGGCTTCAGGCCGGCGGTGGGCTGGCCGCCGAAGCGGATGGTGCCGCTGGTGGGCTGGTAGACGCCGGTGATCATGTTGAAGGCGGTGGTCTTGCCGGCCCCGTTGGGACCGATCAGGCCGATCAGTTCGTTGTCCGCCACGGAGGTGGTGAGTTCCGAGACCGCCGTCAGGCCGCCGAAACGGATGGTGGCCTGGTCGAGTTGGAGCAGGGGGACACTCATGCCTGGCCTCCTTTCTTCAGCTTGAAGGCGAAGAGGCCTTGGGGACGCAACATCATGAGGAGGATGATGAGCAGGGCGTAGACGATCATGCGATAGTCCGAGAAGGCCCGGAGGAACTCCGGCAACAGCGTCAGGATGACCGCGGCGGCGATGACTCCGGCGGTGCGGCCCATGCCTCCGAGGATCACCATGACCACAATGTCGATGGACTTCAGGAAATCGAATCCCGTCGGGGCGAGGAATTGTTTGTGGTGGGCATAAAGTCCCCCCGCGATGCCAGCGAAGAAGGCGCCGATCACAAAGGCCGTGACCTTGTAACGGGTGGTGGGGACGCCCATGGATTCGGCGGCGACCTCATCGTCATGCACCGCGATGAAACCGCGGCCATAGGTGGAATTGACCAGCGTGGTGATGAAATAAATCGTGACCACGGCGAGGGCAAAGGTCCAGCCGAGGGTGGTGTATTTGGGGATGCCTTTCAATCCGCTGGCGGCTCCGACGGCTTCCATGTTCTGCACCACCACGCGGATGATCTCCCCAAACCCCAGGGTGACGATGGCGAGGTAATCCCCCCGCAGGCGCAGGGAAGGGATGCCCACCAATAGTCCGGCCAGAGCGGCGAGCAGGCCACCCGCGAGCAAGGCGATAGGGAAAAACCAGGCCGCTTCCCCGGCGGGGCTCACCATCAGGGACAGCTTGGCAGCGGTATAACCGCCTACCGCCATGAAACCGGCATGGCCCAGACTGAACTGGCCGGTATGGCCGTTGATCAGATTCAGGCTGACCGCGAGGATGATGGCGATGCCGGCATCAATGGTGACGCCAAGGTAATAGCGGTTCATCCCGAAGCCGGGACTGTGGGCCATAAACGACGCTCCTACTGCGAGGGCGATGCCCAGCAGCAGCCAGCGTTTTGCTCCGGTGGTTAACATCAGACTTTTTCGACAGTGGCTTTGCCGAGCAGGCCGGCGGGTTTGAAGAGGAGGATGAGAATCAGGATCGCGAAGGCGATGCCATCGCGGTAGCTGGACAGCCAGGGAATGCCGCCGAGAAAGGTTTCGAGAATGCCCAGGACCAGCCCGCCAACCACGGCACCGGGCAGATTGCCGATCCCGCCGAGCACCGCCGCAATGAAGGCCCGCAGGCCGGGTTGCACGCCCATCAGCGGTTCGATGCCGGGCGCTTTCATGGCATATAAAATCCCCGCGATGGCCGCGAGGGCCGAACCGAGGCCAAAGGTAAACGAGATGATGCGGTTCACATTCACGCCCATCAGGGAGGCGGCCTGTTGATTGTAGGAAACGGCCCGCATGGCGGTGCCGACCCGGGTCTTCTGGACGATGAACCACATCGCGGCCAGCAGCAGCAGCGTCACGACCGGCACCAGCAGGTCGGTGCTGTTAAAGAAGACATTGCCGATCTGGAAGCTGTGCTCGGGGAGCAGGCGGGGGAAAAACTGGGTCTTGGCCGAGAAGACTTTTTCGTGCTGTGCGGTGAATTCGATAAACAGCGAGACCCCGATGGCGGTGATGAGGACCGTGAGGCGCGGGCGGTTGCGCAGCGGACGGTAGGCGAGGAATTCGATCAGCATGCCCAGCACCGCACAGATCCCGGCGGCGAGGATCACGATCATGATCGCCCCCACCACGGACTCGCGTCCGAAGAGGCGGCTGACCTGCGGTTCCAGATAAAAGGCAGAGAAGGCTCCCAGCATCAGGACATCGCTGTGCGCGAAGTTGATGAAGCGCAGGATGCCATACACCATGGTGTAACCCAGGGCGATCAGCGCATAGATCGAGCCCAGGCCCAGGCCGTTGATTGATTGCTGCAGCAGCCAGTCCATGTGTCGGATACCGTGAATTCCCTGACCGGAGGACGCTTAGGGATTGACGGTTTCGACATACTTGAAGGCGCCGTCCTTTACTTGGAGGATCACGGCGGATTTGACGGCATCGCGCTGGGCGTTCATGGCGATCTTGCCGGTCACGGCATCGAATTCCTTGGTGGCGGCGAGGGCATCGCGGATTTTGGCAGGCTCCGCGGTGGCGGCGCGTTTGATGCCATCGGCGAGGAAGTAGGCGGAGTCATAACCGAGGGCGGCCATGGCGTCCGGCACCTTGCCGTTGAAGCGTTTTTTGTAGGCTGCCACAAAGTTCTTCACCTTGTCAGTGGCGGCATCGGCGGCGTAGTGGGTGGAGAAGTAATTGCCTTCCACGGCTTCCTTGCCGATTTCCAGCAGGGTACTGCTTTCCCAGCCATCGCCGCCGAACATCGGGACGTTCAGGCCGAGCTGTTTGGCCTGGATGCAGATCAGGGCGACATCGGTGTAATAACCGGGGACGAACACGCCGTCAGGATTGGAGGACTTGATCGCGGTGAGCTGGCCTTTGAAGTCCTTGTCGCCGCCATTGAAATCAAGTTCGGCGGCGATGGTGCCGCCGTTGGCCACAAACTTTTCCTTGAAGTATTTGGCGAGGCCCTTGCTGTAATCACTCTTCACATCGGTGAAGACGGCGATTTTTTTGGCTTTCAGGGTATTGGTGGCGAAATTCGCCATCACGGTGCCTTGGAAGGGATCGATGAAACAGACGCGGAAGATGTAGTCGCCGGTTTCGGTCACCTTGGGATTGGTCGAGGCCGGGGAAATCATTGGGATCTTGCTTTGCTGGCAGATCGGTGCGGCTTCAAGGGAGCGCCCGGAAGCGACTTCGCCGAGGATGGCCACGACGTTGTCCTTGGCGATCAATTTATTGACTGCGTTGGCCGTCTCGCCTGGCTTTGTCTGATTGTCCTCGGTGATCAGTTCCAGCTTTTTGCCCAGGACACCGCCAGCGGCGTTGAGTTCTTCAAAGGCCAGCAGGGTGCCTTCGTGCGAGGAGGTGCCAAAAGTGGCTTCCTTGCCGGTGAGGGAGGCGAATTCCCCGACCTTGATGGTGGAATCGGAACTCCCTCCGCCGCAGCCGGTGAGAAACAGGGCAAAGGAGAGGCTGAGGGGCAGCGCAGCACGGGAGAGAAGACGGGCGAGCATGGTAGTGGATGGAAAGTCGGACGGGAAGCAGGAAACCTGCCGGGCGATTTATAGGAGACTCTCCGGTGGCCTGCAACATCAAAGCCCTCGGACGAGGTCATGGAGAGTGCCAGGCCGTGACAGGCTCCATCGGTTTGGGAAAATCGCATTTTTTCAGATTGACTGACTGTAACTTGCAATGCAAGATACCTGCCGAACCAGCAAGCCATGGATGACTTTTTCGACAATTGGACCGTTCAGGTCCGCAAAGGCGTGCTGGAATTGTGTCTGCTCTCGGCGCTCGATGCGGGAGAGCATTACGGCTACGCGCTGGTGAAGCGGCTCAGTGCCACCCCGGGCCTGTCGGTCGCGGAAGGCTCCATCTACCCGCTGCTCTCGCGGATGAAAAGTGCCGGTCTGGTGGACTCCCGCCTGGAGGAGTCCTCCTCCGGCCCGGCCCGCAAATACTACCAGCTTACAGAGGCCGGGCGCGACCGCCTGCGTCTGATGCGGCCCTATTTCAATGCGCTGGTGCTCGCGGTTTCGGCGCTGCAGCCGGAAACCTGATCTTTCAACCATCCTTTCCTGACATGACCACTCCAGTAATTCAATGGACTCCGCCCGCCCTCGCCGGATTGGAACGTTTTTTCCGCGCCAGGCTTGCCCCTGACCAATTGGAGGGAGCGGATTCCGCAGAGCTGAAGGCCGATTTGCACGCGCACCTTGAGGAGGAACTGGCGCAGTCCGGCGTGTCGGTAGTGACCTTGGAGGACCTGCGGCTGGCGCTCGCTCGGATGGGCGAGAGTTTGCCTCCGGCCAACGGCGTCACGGTCCCGCCACCGCCGCCCGCGGAGCCCCGGATTCCCCTCGGTCCAATCTCGCCGGGGGCCTTGTCCCATCCCAAGTGGTTTTTGTTTTTGGCGGTGTTTTTGCCCTTGGGCACCTTTCTGTTTGAGGTCCTGACCCGGGGCGGGGCGGGGATGTTTTTCGATCCCATGCCCGACGTCTGGCATCACCTCTTGGTGCTCCTCGTCCCCGGGGCGGGTCTCGCCTTCTGGTGCGCGCAAAAGCCTGACGCGTCCCCGCGGCTGCGGCGGCTGTTGCCATGGCTCATCGGGGCAGGGTGTGCTTCAGCCGGTTTTTATGCGTTTTGTTTTTTGCCGGTGATGCCCTTGGCCGGAGTGGGAGTCATCTGGTTCGGACTCGGTCTGCTGCCCTTGGCGCCCTTTTTGGCATTCCTCGCCCTCTGGCGTGCCCGGACCCTGCTGAAGCTCACGGAAGGCAAACCGGTGCAGGCTCCGCTGCGCTGGGGCTTCCGGGTGACCGCGGTCCTGATTCTGTGGTTGGAACTGCCCGGCTTCCTGACCCATCTCGGGATTCACCAGGCCAACCGGGCCGGTGCGGATGCCGGGGGCTGGGCCTCCGCCACGGGCTTCATCCGCCGTTTTGGTTCCGAGGATACGTTATTGAAATCCTGTTACCCCGGGCGGGGCAGTTCCATGATGGGATCGGCTTCCGGCAAGGATCCGTCGGCCTGGCTGGCGGGCTGGTTGCAGCTATCCCCTGGCAGCGGCCCCTCGCCCTGGAATGCCTCCCAAACCACCAGCCGCGAACTTTATTACCGCGTTACCGGAGTGCCCTTCAATGACCAAGCCCGGCCGGAGAGCGCCGGGCCGGTCATCTATAACGACTTCAACCGGCAAGGCTCCTGGAGGATTGATGAAGACCGCGGTGGCACAAGGGTCGCGGGCCGCATTGATGGCCTCAGCCTCGCGGAAGGCCGGATCGACTGGCACTGCGAGCAGGCTTCCGGCCTGACGTGGGGGGAGTGGACCCTGACATTTGCCAATAACACCGGGGCTCCGGAGGAAGCCCGCTGCCGCATCGCGCTGCCGCCCGGAGGTTTTGTCAGCCGGGTCACGCTGTGGGTGAATGGCCAGCCGGAGGAGGCCGCCTACAGCACGGTGTCCAAGGTGCGCGCCGCCTATCAATCCGTGGCGGT
>JAYUWQ010000801.1:0-8184 GCA_043753485.1 bacterium | reverse complement strand
CCCAGCCGGTGCGGCTGATCTGATCCGGCACCGAGGTCATCCACTCCGTGACCTGGTCATTGTGGGAAAAAAGCTGGGGTGGTCTGCGGCGGGTGCCCGCGCGGTATTGAGCCCGGGTGATAGGTTCCACAAGGGTGCCTACCCCGGGAAGGAAGGCGAGTTTGTTTTGGTTGTAGAGCCCCTGCACGCCCGACATGGCGTTATGGACGGCATAACCGGAGTCGGCCACACCGGTCAGGGGGACCCCGTAATAGGAGTTGGGATTGGTGGCCCCGTTGAGGAGAGGACGGGCGGCGGCTTCAGCCGCATCCCTCCACAAGGCGAGCCGCTGGCCGCGGATGTTGCGGTAATTGTCGTAGCGCTCCTGATCCCATGGAATCAGCATGTTGCTGGCATCATTGCCCCCATTCATGAAGAGACACACCAGCGCTTTGTAATCCGTAACGTTGGTCGCCGCGACGGCGTTATTGAGCAGCCGCAGGTCGAACAGGGCATTGGTGGCACTGATGCCCAGACCAAGTCCGGCAGCATTCCGCAAAAAAGAGCGGCGGGAAAGGATTTCGCGGGAGGTCATGGCGATATTGGAATGGGAAGTTGGAGGGACGGAATGGGAGTGCGGGGCGCGGGATGGGTGATCACTTCTGGACCGCAAATTCAGGACACATGGAGAAGAGGTAGAGCGCCTCCCCGAGCCGGTTCATTTTATCAGCATCCGTGGTGGCGGTAATCGTGCCGAGGTAGTTCACCAGCAGGGTGCGCAGGGTGGGGGTCATCTGGCCCGGCATCAGCATGATAGCGATGTGATCGGTCAGGTTGCCGGCGCTGGCCGCGAGGGCGCGTTCGTTGGTGAGATCGAGTTTGATTTCCTTCAGGACGGAGCCGCCGTAGCTGTAACCCTGACCGTAGGAGAACGGGCTGCCCGTGTTGCCGGTGGATGAGTTCCGGCGGGTGAGATCATAGAACCAATTGACCGTGGTGATGGCGCTGGTCTCGCTGGTGATCTGGAACTCCGGACCATAGAGACCGGCGTTTCCGGTGTTGCCCAGGAAAACATAATCCGGTTCGTAGAAATTGAAGACAGTAGGGGACTGCAGCGGATTCTGCTGGAAGGGAGACCGGGTGCTCCCCATTTCCCACACATGGCGGAAATTGTTGCCGGTGCCGGAGAGGGTCCACTTCACGGCGTCCGTGCCGAGGGCGGCGATGACTCCGGTCTGCTGGTAATAACGATTGCCGGTCAGGGTTCCCCCGTTGGTGTTGGGGAGGGCACTGCCTCCAGGGGTGCCTGGAGCATCCCGGCGGGCACTGGTGATGGTGATCCAGGCGCCGTTCAGTTTCGCGGCGGTGTCGGCCAGCGGGGCCCTGGCGAGCGCCACTCCATTGGCGGTGAAGAGGTAGAGCCCATTTTCGGGAGAATTGGTATCACCATTGGCATCCACCACCAGCCCACCGGCAGGCGGGGCGGTCTGACGGCGCAGCAGGATCAGATTCCCCGGGGCCACCACAAAACTGAAGGTGGTGTCGGTGGACGCCGTGCCCGTGCCATCCGGATCAATGACATCATCAATGTAGGAGGAGGTCACGGTCTCCAGGGTGCCGCTGGTGTAGACCACATCGGCGGTGCGGAGCGGTTGAGTGAGATCGAGGTTCTTGCTGGGAGAGAAGATGGCCACGCCGAGGTCGGTGGAATTGCTCCAGGTCGATTCCGCATGGCTGTAGCCGCGGAAGGCCCGTATCATCTGGGTGGCGCGCAGTACCGGCTCCTTGAGTTTGCCAAAGCCGAGTTGATAGCGCGGGGACTGGTTGCGGGCTTCCGGATCCAGCAGGATGGCGCGCATCACGGCTTTCATGTCGCCGCGGACGCCGCTGCCATTGTCGGCAAAGGCACTGGCGGCGCGGTAGACGTATCCCGGGCTGGGGTTGGCGGTGACCATCCGCTGGATGAGCTGACGGCAGACAAAGGGGCCGACATTCGGGTGATGGAAGATGACATCATGACTGGATTTCAGTTCCTCATCGCAAGTCAGGGCGGTGGGTGTGGCATTGGCCGGGAGAATGGCGTTTTCCAGCAGGAGTTTTTCCCCAGTGTCGTGGTCGGCGGTGCGGACCGTCATCGGACTGATGTAATTGGCGCTGCCTCCGGTGCCGTAGCTCCAGCCGGTAAAGGTGTGGGAATAACCGACCACGTTATCCTGCCCATAGGTTGGCAGGGGCAGACCATTGGCATCCAGCACCAGACTGCCGTCAGGGTGCAGCCGCTTCAGGCCGATGGAAAAAAGCTGCAGGATTTCGCGGGCGTAGTTTTCGTTGGGGATATAGCCGGTGCTGAGATTGGGTTTTTTGTTGCCCAGCATATCGAGATACCGGCCCATGGTGGGATTCAGGGTCAGCCGCTCGAGGAGGGTGCGGAAGTTCCCCAGCCCGTGGTAATAGAGCAGGTCGTAGTATTGGGCCACCGCCCGGGCTTTTTCGTCAAGGGGGCCGTCTTCGGAAGCGACCAGAATCTGGCTCAGTGCGAAGGCCATGCGGTGACGCACCTGTTCCGGGGCGGTGCAGGCCACCTTCCACCAGGAACGCCAGATTTCGCCGGAACTTTCGGTCACAGCACCATCAGGATCGACTCCGGTGCGGGGATAACGCTGGTAGTATTCCTTGATAAAAGTGGAAAGAGGCCCCGAACCGTTATAAAACGTGGTCTCGGCATTGGGACGCCGGCGGGCGCTGGTGACTCCGGTGTAAAGTGTCCCGGGGAGGAGCGGTTGGAGCACGAGGGTCTCGGGATCGGTGCCGGGGTCCATGGCCAGTTGATCGTTCAGCCACTGGACATAACCACGGGACTGCACTGCTTCGATACTGTCCGGATCATAGCCGCCAAAGGGAGCGCTGTCGGTGGCTCCGGCAGTGCGGGCACCGTCCGCATCGGGCCGGGCGCCGAAAGTGGCCTGCTGCAGGAAACGGACGATCTCCTGTTTCCGTTGGGTGGCGTCCGCCGGCAGGGCCAGCTCGGCAGCGGTCGGCGGCGCCGGGGGGGTGAAGAATTGGGTGCCCACCGCCGGCTGGAAAAAGCCTCTGATTTCCCCATTGGGATAATTGGTGGTGTGCAGATTAATGTAGCAACTGCCAGCCTCAATCGAGGCAATGACGTCCAACACGGTGTGGTTGCCGGTGGCGGTAAAAGTCCAGTGGCGGATCCCGGAGGAGTCCGGCATTTCATCATCAATGTCAAAGATGATGGCTCCGTTAGGCCCCGGCACGGGGCGGTTGTCGTGGAGATGCTGGGAAATGATCGGACCGGTCAGATTGCTGTAGGTGAAGGTGAGTTCCGCCGCGGTCTTCTCGTCGTTGACAAAGAGGATGGCAGAGCCGGTGCCGAGGGTGGCGGCACCCGCCTGGGGAGTCATGTTGGCAATATAAAGGGTGCCGTCCGGGGTGGCGGCCGCCGGTGGAGTGTAGGGACTGAGGGCCCAGCCGGGCACGATTTCCGAGGGACTGCTGCCGCTCTGGCCGGGTTGGAGCCAACCGACCGAAAGGTGGTCTGGTCCAGTGTTTTCCCGGCGCAGGACTTCAAAATAATAACGCTGACCGGCCTTGAGGCGGGCTTGCAGGGAGCGTTGCCCGGGCAAGGTGGACCAAGTGCCTGGAGCCAACCCGCTGTTTACCACCCATGAACGCTTGAGGCGCTGGCCGGGCTCTTCCGAAGAGCTGAGCCAGAATTCAGCGGTCTGATCGCCGGTCAGGAAAAAGGTGTAGTTGCCGGAAGCCGGGGCGGTCAGGTAACCGCGCATGCGGTCTCCGAACTGCTCGCCCGAATCCGATGGGGCCGCGAGTGAGGTCAGGGGTTGCGTGGAAGACGGTGCGATGGACAGGGGGACGGAAGCGAGGCCGGAACCAGTCAGGCCATTCCATACTTCCCGGGTCAGTCCACCGCCCCCATCCAGCACGAGGATGGCGACCTGGAGCGAACCACTGCCTTGGATATTGGTTCCGGTGATGTTGGCGATGGCCAGACCTGCGGGAGCGGTCGTGCTGCCGGAAATCAGACCACTGACAGGATCAAGGCTCAGGCCGGCCGGCAATCCATCGGCGGCATACGAAGTGGCCACTGGATTGCTGCTCACCTGGTAGGAAAAGGGAGCATTGCGCAGGGCGAAGGCATACGGCGGACCGGTGAGCACCGGCGTGGCCACCGCGGCGGGCACGGATGGGTCACAGGTGAAGGCACTGAAAGGAATCAGGGACTTGGTGCCGTCGGGCAAGGTCCAGGAGAACCGGATGCTGGAGGCGGTCGGGGTGGTGCCGCTTTCGCGGTAGTCCAGCCGGAGATCCACCGGCACTCCGGCGGTGAAGGTCAGCGGCGAGTTGAGAAGCGTCGTGGAACTGGAAAACTCAGTGAGGGGAGTGGTGGTGCCGCTCCATTGGGAAATACGGGTGGTCCCATTGACGGCGAGCACGGTGCCCCGGTCTGCCTGCACATGGAGAATGTAGGCACCACTGGTTGGAGGAACGAGTTTTCCTTCCCAGCGGATGGACCACGAATCAGCATCGGTTAAGCCGGTTCCTGCTGGAGGACCCGCGCCCCAATCAAAATCGATCGGGCCATCGACCCGCGTCAGCTTGAGCTGGGCCGGGGCGAAGTTCAAATTGGTCGCCGGGAAAACGGGATAAGTGGATTCCTGCGTATTATAATAACGTCCGATCAATCCCGCACGGGCATCATCGAAGTAAGCCGTCGCCGAAGCGAGGGTGCCGATGGTGTAGCCAGCCCCCGGCGCGACGGTCAGTGTCAGCGACTCCGTGGCTTCCGCTACGCCGTCCGCAAGGGGAGTGATGGTCACCGTGGCCACATTGACGCCCATGGGGAACGATGCGATGCCGGAAAGGGGAAGGAAATCGCTGCCCGGGGTAGCGGTGCCACTGGTGGTATAGGTCACCGTGAGCGGATTCAAATTTCCCGACCGGGTGAACTGAAAGACCACCGGATTGGGCCCGGCTTCCGTGCCCAACGTCGTGCGGCTGGAGAGATTGATCCGGTTATCGAGCGCCAATTGTCCCACGATGCGCTCCATGTCGGTGCGGCCGTCGCCATCCGTGTCGGAAAGCAGGCGGTCTGTCCCGGCTTTGATTTCTTCCCAATCGGTCACGCCGTCAGCGTCCGAATCGATATCCTGCACCACCATGCGCATGAATTGAAGGGAACCGGAACGGGGGCAGACGCAGTTCAAGGGAGTGCCATCACCCACCAGCGCCGCGCCTTCGTCCACCCAGGGACCACTCAGGGTGCTGGCAATCTGAAGTTGATATTGTTTCCCGGCCTGGGTCGCCCATTCGGTGCGGATCCCGGCAATTTCATTGGTCACGTCACTGAAATCCAACCGGTCCGACGGGTTCCAGGGATTCGTCCCGGCAGCATTTTCCTCACGATTGGTCTGGCCATCGCCGTCCGTGTCCGCCTCGGCACTGGGCAGACCAGGGTAGAGACTTTCGTAAACATCACTGAGTTCATTGTGGTTTTGATCCACCCCAAGCATTTTGACATTGGAGCCCTCGCCGTGGGCATACAGCCCCGCGGCGGGAAGAAGGCACAACAGCGTGGCCAAGGACTGGACGCGTAAACGCAAAAGAGGAGGAGTCGCCTTCATATCAAGCAGGGGCATGCACGCGACCGTCAAAAATTGCTCAATCTTTACGGATCAACGTTATAATTACTATAAAGTATATCCGGCTTTCTTCTCCCGTGGCAAGGTTTTTTTCCACACATTGCGAAAAAGTCATCTCCGTCCCGAATCTGCTCTCCTGCCGTCGACTCTGAAAACAAGAACAGGCATGGTTCCTTGACGGAATCCATGCCTGTCCATTGCCAGCTTCCTGGAAGATTGTCTTATTTCCCCGAATTTTCCCGGAGGATCTGAGCCAGCACGTAAGGCAGAATACCGCCGGCGCGGTAATAATCGATCTCGATCGGGGTGTCGATGCGCACAATCACCGGGATATCGAACTCCGGACCTTCCACCGGGGTCACGCGGAGGGTGGCTTCGGACATGGGTTTGAGGTCATTGGAGACTCCCAGCAGGCTGAAGGTGGCACCAGACTGGTCCTTCACCTTGTCGTAGTCATCCTTGTGCTTGAAGTTGCAGGGCAGGACTCCCATGCCGACGAGGTTGGAGCGGTGGATGCGCTCAAAGGACTTGGTGATGACGGCCTTGACCCCGAGCAGGTTGGTACCCTTGGCGGCCCAGTCGCGGCTGCTGCCCATGCCGTAATCTTCGGCTCCGATGATGATGCTCGGGATTCCTGCCTCCATGTATTGGATGGCGGCGCCGTAGATCGACATTTCCTCGCCGGAAGGCTGGAGCAGGGTATGCCCCCCTTCTTTGCCGCCCAGCATCAGATTTTTGATCCGGACGTTGGCAAAGGTGCCACGGGTCATGACCCGGTCATTCCCGCGGCGGCTGCCGTAGCTGTTGAAGTCAGCTTGGGTGACCCCGTGGTCCCCGAGGAACTTGCCGGCCGGGCTGTCCTTTTTGATGGCTCCGGCCGGGCTGATGTGATCGGTGGTCACACTGTCGCCGAAGATGCCCAGCGCGCGCGCGCCGTGAATTTCCTCAATGTCCCGCGGGTCCATGGAGAAGGCGTCAAAGAACGGCGGTTCCTGAATGTAGGTGGAATCGCGATCCCATTCGTAGATCAGTCCGACCGATCCCGGGATCTCATTCCACTTCGGATTTTGCTCCGCAAAATCCGTATAAAGTTTCTTAAAGACCTGAGGACTAAGGGCTGACTTCATTGCCATGGCAATCTCCTCATTGGTCGGCCAGAGGTCTTTCAGGAGCACTGGCTGCCCTTCCGCGTCGGTGCCGAGCGGCGTGGTGGCAAGGTTGATATCGACGGTGCCGGCCAGCGCGTATGCGACCACCAGCGGGGGCGACATCAGGAAATTGGCCTTGATGCTCTGATGGACCCGGGCCTCGAAGTTCCGGTTCCCAGAGAGTACACTGGCAGCGATCACGTCCTGCGCTTTGACCACGTCCTCAATCCCTTTATCGAGGGGACCGGAGTTCCCGATGCAGGTGGTGCAGCCGTAACCGACGGTCTGGAATCCGAGTTTGTCCAGCTCAGCCTGCAGTCCGGTCTTCGTCAGATAATCAGTCACCACCCGGCTGCCTGGCCCGAGGCTGGTTTTCACACTGGGTTTGATGGTCAGCCCGCGTTCGTTGGCTTTTTTCGCGAGCAGGCCGGCGGCCAACATCACGCTCGGGTTGCTGGTGTTGGTGCAGCTGGTGATGGCCGCGATCAGGACCGAACCGTGGGTGATCTGGTCTTTTACGCCGTCCTTGCTGTCCACCGTGACCGTGTAGGAAACGATCGGGGTATTCTGGTCCATCACGTCCGCAGTGACGTCTTTGGCCTTGCCGTAGCCATCGGGGGCAGGGGCGATCAGGAGCGATTCGAACTGCTGCTTGAGGCCGGCCACATTGATGCGGTCCTGAGGGCGTTTCGGCCCGGCCACGCTGGGCTGGATGCTGGCCAGATCCAAGTCCACAATTTGCGTAAAATCCAACGCATCCCGTTCAGCAGGAATGCCCCAAAGTCCTTGGGCTTTGTAGTAGGCCTCCACGACTTCGCAATTCTCGGTGGAGCGGCCGGTGCCGGCGAGGTATTCCAAAGTGATTTCGTCGATTCCGAAAAATCCCATGGTCGCACCATATTCGGGCGCCATGTTGGCGATGGTGGCTCGGTCGGGCAGGCTGAGCGCTTTGGCGCCGGGCCCGAAGAATTCCACAAATTTGCCCACCACCTTGGTCTTGCGTAGGAGTTCGGTGACCCGCAGCACCAGATCGGTCGCCGTCACGCCGGGCCGCAACGCGCCATCCAGGTAAACGCCGACCACTTCCGGGACGAGGAAGGTGACCGGTTGTCCGAGCATTCCCGCCTCGGCCTCAATGCCGCCCACGCCCCATCCCACCACGCCCAATCCGTTGATCATGGTGGTGTGGGAGTCCGTGCCGACCAGCGTGTCGGGATAGTAAATACCATCCTTATCCAGCACACACTTGGCGAGATACTCCAAATTCACCTGATGGACGATGCCGATTCCGGGAGGCACCACCTTGAAGGTATCGAAGGCCTGTTCGCCCCACTTCAAAAACTGATACCGCTCGCGGTTGCGGTGGAATTCCAAGTCCA
>JAYUWQ010000800.1:0-8187 GCA_043753485.1 bacterium | reverse complement strand
GGGTGAGGGTGCTGGTGCCTTCCTTGATCAGGCTGCCGCCACCCGCAATGCCCGTGGCCGCGGTGGTGAAGGTGTAGTTGTTGGTATCGGAATTGACCCGGGTCGAGGCTGGCGCCACTCCGTCGGTGATAGGAACATTGATCTGGGTGGCCGCGTCGGAGAAGAGGACGGAGTCACCGAGGAAGAACTTGTCGGCCGCGGGATCGGAGTTGTTCCAGCTGTTGGTGGAATCGATATCCCAGACCGAGGAGCCGGTGCCCTGCCAGGTGAGGGCCTTGGTGCCGCCGAGGGTGACGCGGATCTGGGTGCCGGTATCCGTCACCGCGATGCTGCGGTAACCGGCGGCTCCGGTAAAGGCGAAGTTGCCGCCCCCGGTCTTGGAACCGTAGGTGATGACGGTGTAGGTGCCGTCGGCGAGGGGAGACTTGGAGAAGTCGAGCAGGACGGTGCCGGTGACCGACAGGCTGGTGGCCGTGATGCCGCCGGGAGTGGTCGGATCGAAGAACAGCGTGCTGGAGTCGAGGGCGAGGCTGGCGGTGGCGAATTCGCCGCCGAGGGCGGCCCCCGGCAGGACGGTGACGGAGGAGGAAGCCGCACTGGCGGGAAGCTCCAACCGGCCGGACTGCACACTGACGGCCCCGGTATAACCACCGATGGAACCGGTGATGAAGGTGGTGCCGGCGCCCGCTTTGGTCAGGGGGGCGGTGCCGCTGAGCGCGGCACTGACGGTCTGCACGCCCGCTGGGGAAAGCTGGATGGAGCCGCCGCCGGTGAGGGCAAGGGCGCCGGAGCCGAGGATGTTGCGGGTGAGGTTGAAGCTGTTGGTGGGGCCATTGGTATCGAAGGCGGAACCCGTGCCACTGACGGTGATCTCGGCATCCACCGGGATGGTCAGATCACTGCCGGTGCCCGTGCCGGTGCCGGTGTTATCGATCTTGACGGTGCCCCCGGCGAGGTTGAAGGCGGCGCTGGTATTCCGCTGGAGGATGCCCCAGTTGCTGCGGATGGAGAGGGTCCCGGCCTTGAGGTTGTACTCATCGATCCCGGTCGCCATGTTGGCGCCGGCCCCGGTGTTGCCGCGGTTGTCGAACACGATCCAGTTGGTGGTGACGGAGCCGCTGTTGTGGTTGAAGATCCCATTGCCATCGATCCCGAGATAGATCCCGCCACCGACGATGGTGTTGGCGGCGAGGGCGTTGATGTTGTTGTCACCGGTGGCGTTGGCTCCTCCGGCTCCGGCGGTGGAAGGCGAGAGATTGGGCGAATCCCCGGTGAGGGTGATGGTGCCGCCATTCAGGTTATAGATCCCGGTCTCGGTGCCAAAGTGGCCAAGCCGCAACTGGCCCACCACCGTGACGCTGCTGCTTGCGGCCTGATTGACGAGGGCGCTGCCGTTGGCGATTTCCCCAAGGTTGAAAGCGTTGGCGGTGATGGTGCTGCCGGCATTGATATTGAGCACGCCGCCGGTCTGGCCGGTGGATACGCGCAGCTGCTCGGTGGTGACGACGCCGTTGGTATTCAGAATACTGCCGGCGCGGCCCTGGGCAATCCGGATCTGTCCGCCCAGCAAGGGACCGGCATCCCCCAGGATGATCGCCTGGCGGTTTTGACTCAAACCGGTGCCGCGGGTATCCACGTCAATAAAGGTGCGGGCAGGGTTCGATCCCGCTCCGGTCAGGGTCTGGCCGGTGGCAAGGGTATACCCATCGCTGCGGTCAAACCCGAGCACGCCGTTGGCGCCGTCGCCATTGATGATGACCGGGCCGGTGCCGAGGGTACCGGTGGTGCCATTGGCCCCGATGTTCAGGCGCATGGAAGGCACCCCGGCGGTCTGGAAATTCTGACCGCCGATTTCAGTGGTGCCGTAGCTGTTGGCTCCCGTGAAGATGAGGGTGTAGTTATTGTTATAGTTGGTGGCGTTGACGCTCAGATCGCCTCCTGAAATGGGACCGCTGACGGTGCCCGTGCCACTATGGGAACCGATCCGGGCGGCCCCGGAGAGGACGACCGGCCCGGCCCAGTTACTGGTGTTCTCCAGGCGGAGGGCCCCAATGTTACCGCCCGTGTCCATATAGCCATTGCCAGTAATGGTGACGGGATTCAGATAGGTCTGGCCGGCAGCGGTTAAGAGCTGGGCTCCATCCTGCACCTCGATGGCACCGCTGCCCAGACCGGCCGGCTGGACGCTCTGAATGCGCCAGGTCCCACTCAAAGGACTCTGGAGCTGGATGGGGCCGCTGAAGCCGGTGCTGGTGCCGCTCAGGAAGACCGAATGGGCCGCGCTGCCGCCCGCCACACTGTGGGGATTGATCTGGAGCGAGGCCGGGCCGCTGAGATTGCGGCTGAAGGTGAAGCCGCCGTCATCCCGGGTCAGTTGCAGGACGGTGGAGGGAGCGGTGGACACCCCGCTGCTGCCCGTCAGGACCGCATTGCCCGGCGTGTCATGATCCAGCTCGAGCATCCCTTGGTTCAAACTGGTCGCGCCCAGATAGGAATTGTTGGTCTGCAGGATGAGCTTGCCGGTACCGTTCTTGACGAGCGCGGTGCCGCCCGTGATCCCAAAGCTGCCGCTGATGGTGTACTCCGTGGCATTGCTGTTGTCAAAAGTGACCAGCGAGGGGCTGACGGGCTGCTGGATATCCACCCCGGAACTCAAGGGGCCAGTGGGGAAAAGCACCTCATCGCTCTCAATGTAGTCGGCGGCCGTGGCATCCACCTTCCAGTTGCCGGTGGGACCGGTGACCCAGGCATTGCTGGCCGTGCCATCCCAGACAATCCGCTTGTTGCCGATGACGCGCAGCGCAATCGACGTGCCGGTGTCCACGAGGCTGCTGATGCTATGACCGACCGTATTCAAGGCGAAGCCGGACAATCCGGGGCTGGTGCCCGTGTAGTTCAGGATCGGATAGTCCCCGTTGGCCAGAATCCCGCCGATTTGGTTCACCGAAACGATCGTGGTGCCCGTATTGGTCACCGGACCGGCCGTGGCCACATCGCCCCCCAGACCGGCATCCACCTTCAACGTGGTGCCGTCCGCGAAGGTGAGCGCGGCAGCGGAAAACGAACCGGGGAGACCGGTGCGGCCGATGGCCAAAGTGCCCTGGTCAATGAACAGCGGGCCGGTCGCCGTGGTATTGTTGAGCGAAAGGGTGCCGTCGCCGGTTTTGCGGAACCCGCCCGATCCCGCCAGGGCGGCGTTGGTGATAACCAGGTCATCCGGAGCTGGATTGTCGTTGACGACCAGATTCCGGGCCGTGGCTCCCGCATTGAGGGTCCCCCCGGCCGTGGCATTGATGGCATGGGCAAGAGCGGTGCCGCCCTGCGCCCCGGTCGTGATGTCCCCCAGCATAGTCAGGGTGCGGGCCCCGAGAGTGATGGTGCCGGCGAAGGCCGTCGGATCGTTGTTATACCCCATGTTCACCGCCGCGAGGGTCTGGTCAAATCCGTTAAGATCGAGGATGCCGGGATTCGAGGGCCCCAGATTGATGGTGGCTGAGGTGGCGATGCCATTGGTGGCCCCGACCTGCGCGGTGTTGGTGACCAACAGGAACGCGTAACCCGTGCCCCCGCCGCCATAACGGACGAAACCATCGCGCTGGGTGAGATTCACAGTGGAGGTGATGGGTCCGCTCAGAACGAGCGCGTTGCCCGCCGTGGTACCGCCAACAAAATGGCCGCCGTTGGTGGGCGAACCATTGACCGTAATCGGGCCGCTAAAGGTGCCCAGTCCGGTGCCGGTCTGCTGCAGGACCCCTGCTCCAACCACATTGGTGGTGGCCTCGATGGTGATCGCGCTGGCGTTGGTGACGCCCCCATTGGCGAGCACCCGGGAAGCCGGGGTGGAGCCGGAAAGAATGTTGATGGAATTGGTGCTGCCCGCGCCGGCCGAGGCATTGTTGTTGAGTTGAACAATCGCCCCCTGAACCGTGAGACCACCGGTAAAGGTATTTGCGGCACCCAGAATCAAGGTGCCCCCGGTCCCGCCCCCGTTGTTGACCGTAATTCCGTCCGTGCCCGCCACTACAGCACCGATGGTTGTGACGCGGTTCACCACTTCGATCAGGCCAGTGGTGCTGGTCGAGTCAAGGGTGAGCGGGCCAGCGGTGCCGGTATTAATCACCCAGTCACTGTTGACGCTCGTGGCATCCCCCAGTCGCAGAACTCCCACAGTGCGGGCTCCGTCCAAAGTGACGGTCCGGGTGGCCGTAATGTTGAGAGTGCTGAAATCGGCCAAGGCATCCGCTCCGGCGGCGATGGCAGCCCCGGTCCAGTTGGCAGTGGCGCCCCACGAACCGCCATTGAGATTGGACCAGGTGCCATTGGTCTGGGCATGGAGGGTGGCCGGGATTCCCATAACCAGAGCGGCAACGTAAGGAACCATGGAGAGCTTGAGGGAGCGGGAAGGGGTAATCATGAGGAAGCTAAGAGGAGTGGGGTGATTTGGAAAAAGGCAATCATTGGCACCATAGAGCCGGACGCTGCCACCTCATGGGGTATCAGGGTCGGGCATGTAAAGGAAATAGATGCCCGGCAGGCAGGAAATCCGGCTCGCATGACTGACCCGGGGTTTCAGCCCGCGCGCTGGATCAGACATCGGAAGGTCCCACCTGCGCCGAGCGGGTCCTGCAACCTGAGATCCACGGCGGAGCGGGCCTGCCCATATTGACTCAGGAAGGCTGCCTGAGTCTCCAGAGAGACGGTCGTTACCCCCGCCGCCTCCCCCCAGTGGATCAGATCGGTGAAGTTGACATCTGCGGTCAGATCGCAGTGGCCGGGATCGCGGTAAAGATCCAATCCGGCCAGGGCACGGTGTTGATGGTATCCCCGGAGGGTGCCCTGCGGCCGGCGATGGTAAAGCTGGTCTGCGGTGTCCCCATAGTCGATGGTCAACATGGACCCGGCACGCCACCGGGGAAGCCAGGCGAGGAGCCACTCCTGATAGGAAGCGTGAACTTCCACCCGCTGTCCCTCCGGAAAATCCGCCGGGTTCAGGGTGGTGCCGGTAGCCGGAGTCCCTCGCAGGGATTCCACCAGCCGGCCATCGACCTGCAGTTCCAGCCAAACTTCCTGCCATTGTCCACCGTGACGCTGCAGCAGGGTGACCGGAAAGGCATCCACCAGTTCGTTGGAAAAGATCAACGCGTGTCCTCCCGCAGCCGCCAGCGCCTCCGCAGGGTCCTCGTGCCACTGCACCCCCCGGGTCAGCCGGCCCAAGGTCCGCTGCTGTTCCGCCCGCAACCGCGGCGAGCGTTCCACCAGGTGGCTGTGCCAATGCCATCGGCCGCGCCATCCGAGGGCTTGGCGCAAGGTCCGGTGCAGCACCCCGCTGCCGGGACCGATCTCGATCAAATGCCTCAGGCCTGCGCCCGCTCCGCTTTGCACCCAGGCGGCGACTGCCTCCGCCAACTGCGGGCTCAGGGTGGCACTCGTCGAAAAATCGCCCCGGGCCCCCACCGTGCGGACCCTGCTGGTGTAATATCCAAAATCGGGATCATACAACGCCGCCTCCATGAACCGGCGGAAGGGCACGGCCCCGCCTTCGGCTGCAAGCCACTGCCGCAAACCGGGAAAGGAAGAGGCGGAGACGGAGGACATCGTGGATGCATGCCCCGGCCCGGCCGCTTTTCAATCCACCGTGCCGCGAAACCGTCACAGGTTGTCCTTCCCTTCCGGCCCGCGGTGCGCATCTTGCCGCATGCCCGACCCCGTCTCCTCCCCTGCCCCGGTCACCGGCCTCCACCCCACCCTCAATCGCTGGCAGGTGTTATTGTATGGCCTCGGGTCCATGCTGGGAGCCGGCATTTACGCCTTGGTGGGACGCGCCGCGGAAACCCTCGGCAATGCGATCTGGCTGGCCTTTCTGGCGGCCATGGTCGCCGCCCTCCTCACCGGATTGTCCTACGCCTGTGTTGGAGCCCGCTATGCCAAAGCCGGCGGCGCCGCCTACGTCACCCACCGCGCCATCGGCTGGCCGGCGCTGAGTTATGTGGTCGGCATCGCCGTCATGATGAGCGGCCTCACCAGCATGGCCACCGGCGTCCAGGCCATTGCGGAGAATTTGGAAAAAGCCGCCGGCATGGCACTTCCTATCAAATCAATTGCCATCGGGCTCGTGCTGCTTGTCGGCGGCATCATCTTCCGCGGCATGAAGGAAAGCATGTGGGTAAATATCCTCTGCACCGTGGTCGAAGCCTCCGGCCTGCTGTTCATCATCGCGGTCGGCCTGCGCTTCTGGGGCGGGGTCGATTATTTTGAAACCCCGCCCCCGGCCACCGCCGGCAGCGCGGCCTCCAGCCTCACGCTCGCCCTGGTGCTTCAAGGGGCGGTCCTGATGTTCTTTTCCTTCATCGGTTTCGAGGACATTCTGAATGTCAGCGAGGAAGTCAAAGACCCGAAACGCGACATCCCGTTCGGCCTGATCGGCGCCATGATCCTCGCCACCCTGATCTACATGGCCGTGGCCATCACCGCCGTCTCCGTGGTCCCCTGGCGCGAACTCGCCGCCAGCAAAACCCCACTCATGGAAGTCGCCCGCCGCGCCGCGCCCTGGCTTCACGGCATCGATCACGTTTATCTGGTCATCACCATTTTTGCGATCGGGAATACCGCGCTGCTCAACTATCTGATGGGCTCCCGCCTGCTCTACGGCATGAGTTGTCAGGGCCTGCTCCCCGCCCCGCTGCGCCGCCTCCATCCGGTGCGCCGCACGCCCCATGTCGCCATCGTGGTCCTGTTTGTCATCGTCACCCTGCTCATCCTCAGCGGCGGGGTGAAGCCCCTCGCCGAAGCCACCGTGCTGCTGCTCCTGACCGTTTTCACGGTGGTGAATGTCAGTCTCATCATTCTGAAGCGCCGGCCCGGCGAGCCCACCGGCGGTTTTGATGTGCCGCTCATCATTCCGATTCTTGGCGCCCTCGTCTGCACGCTGCTCATCATCGTCCGGGTTCACAAAACGATCACCGATTCCACCCCCGGCAGTGCCACCGCGCCCCTGATCGCCCTGGCAATTTTTGCGAGCAGCTTCGGCCTTTACCTTGCGCTCAAACCACGTGCGGCGGCCATCACCACTCCGGCTCCCGACGACTTGCCGCCGACCTGATCCGCGGCACAGTCCGCTTGCTGCCGGATTCCAACTACGGCATGACGTGCCGCATGATCACGCGATTTGCGCCCAGTCCCACGGGCTTGCTGCATCTGGGCCACGCGCTGGCCGCGCAGGTGGCGTGGGATCTGGCGGCCGCCGCGGGCGGGACATTTTTGGTCAGGATCGAGGACATCGATTTCACCCGATGCCGCCCGGAATTCGAGGCCGCGATCTTTGAGGACCTCGCCTGGCTCGGTTATTCCTGGCCGGAACCGGTGTGGCGGCAGACGACGCGGTTTCCGGTGTATGCTGAAGCCCTGGCCCGTCTGGAAGGCATGGGGGTGCTGTATCCCTGCTTCTGCACCCGTCAGGAAATCGCCGCCGCCATTACCGCCCCGCAGGGGGAAAGTGCCGCCCTCTATCCGGGCACTTGCCGGCGCCTCAGCGCCATGGAACGGGAACAACGCCTCGGTTCCGGCCAATTGTTTGCCTGGCGCCTGAATGCCGCCCACGCCCAGTCCCTCACCGGTCCCCTGACCTGGCATGATACCCTCGCCGGGAATCAGACGGTGGATCTGAGCGGTCCCGGGGATGTGGTGCTGGGGCGGAAGGATGTTTCCACGTCCTATCATCTATCGGTCACCACTGATGACGCCGCGCAGGGCGTGACCCTGGTGACCCGCGGCGAGGATTTATTCGAATCCACCCACGTCCACCGCCTGCTCCAGGCCCTGCTGGGATTGCCGGTGCCGCAGTGGCATCACCATCGACTCGTCTGCGATGAATCCGGCAATCGCCTCGCCAAGCGCGATGCTGCCCTCAGCCTGCGCTCCCTGCGCGAAGCCGGCCTGACTCCAACAGAAATCCGGTCCCTGATCGGCACCCCGTGACTGCAGGCTAAGACCTTGGACGGCGGCAGGCTCCCGCCGGTCGTTTTCCGCACCGCGCTGATCCTTTCAAATGCACCCCCGCGCTGCCGGATGGCTACTCGTTGAAGAAGTGCTTTCCGGTGCGGCCGGCTTCGGTGAATTCGTCCACTTCGTAATAAACGTCCTCCGTAATGGCGGAGACTTCCGGGAAGGGACTTTCGTCGGCGAAAACTG
>JAYUWQ010000799.1:0-3181 GCA_043753485.1 bacterium | reverse complement strand
CCCGCAGGAAAAGAATTTCCCGGTGCTTTTCCTCATGGGCATCGGGGCAAAGGACCAGAATGGATTCCTCCTGTTCCACGCCAGTAAGATAAAAGAGGTCGGAATTGGGAACTCCGATCAGTGATCCATCCGCATTGGTCGGAGGAATGTCATTGGCATTGACGCACACCAGGCTGCCGGAGGGGAGCAGTGCCCGGAGGCGCTGGCGGTTTTCGATGAAAAGGGCGGACGGGATGGGGGAGTGACGCATGGGATGAGAGAAAACAAGAGAGGGCAGCGGGATACCAAACCGCTGCCCTCTACACCATCACCAAGGGACCGGAAACTAAAAACCGGTCGGAATTGCGTTCTTCCAGTGCGATGAAACACCAGTCCTCCGCCGCTCCGTCAAAAATGCCCCCGCGACACTGGTTCTTTTCGTAAAAAGTGGGGCCGCGTTACATTATTTCGGCGATTTTTTCCTCTATTTTTTGTTCCCCTAAAGAATCCCCCCAAACTCCGTCCTTCCACTTGACACTCCCGGGCGACGACTTTACCTCTCCGTCCCATTTTCCGCCCTACTTAAAATCCAATACCTCCATGGCCACGGTCCAACTCATCCTCAAAGAAAAAATCGCCCACCTCGGATCAGAGGCGGACATCGTGACCGTCAAAGCCGGCTACGCCCGCAATTTCCTCGTCCCTGCCGGCAAGGCTTATCTCGCCAATTCCAGCAACTTGCGCCACGTCAACAAGCTGAAAGCGGAGCGTGCGGAACGGGAAGCCGGTGAAAAACTGGAAGCCCAGAACCTCGCCGGCAAGATCCGCAAATCGGTCATCAAGCTCGAACTGGCCACCGGTCAGGGCGGCAAGGCCTTCGGTTCCATCACCACCAGCGATATCGCCGAAGCCATCCTCTCGCAGGCCGGCGTCAAGGTCGACCGCCACGCGATCGACCTCGAGAAGCCGATCAAGACCACTGGGAAACACGAAGTTTCCGTCCGCCTCCACGCCGAAGTCGATGTGCTGGTCAAGATCAACGTCACCGCTCCCACCGAAGAGGCTGCTGCCGAAGGCGAAGAATCCGACGAGTCCTGAACGATTCACTTTTTCCAGCCCGTGGCTGCCTTGATGGCGGCCACGGGTTTTTTCTTGCTTGGGGTTTGCCGTCGTCTCAGGTTCGAGAAGAAGCGCGAAGCCTAAGGCCGGTAAAAAAACCGCGGCCCGCCCAGCGCGGTCGCCCAACCTCGGGGCGGAGGGTGTTCAACGGCGGAAAAAAGAGGCGAACGCTTCGCCGACGGAATGGATGGCGGCGGTCTCCAAACCAAGATGAGTGACCAGGCGGAGGCGCGTCGCCGGCATGATGAGAATGTGCCGATCCTTGAGGAACGCCGCGAGCGCGGCGGTGCTCTCCCGGGGAATCCCGACAAATACCATGTTGGTGTGAGGCCCTTCCACGGTCAGGCCAGGAATGGAGGACAGGCATTCGGCCAGGAACCGGGCGTTGCGGTGATCCTCCACGAGGCGGGCGACGTGATGTTCCAGCGCATATAAGCCCGCCGCCGCCAGCAGGCCGGACTGCCGCATTCCGCCGCCCAGCATCTTGCGGGCGCGGATGGCCTGGCGGATGAGATCGTGCGACCCTAGCAGGACCGACCCCGCAGGAGCGCCGAGTCCCTTGCTCAGGCAGATGGAAATGCTATCAAATCCCGCCGCCAGCTCCCGCTCCGCCCTGGCCAACGCTGCCGGGCTTTCATCCACTGCAGAAGCCACCGCCGCATTGAAAAACCTCGCCCCATCCAGATGCGTCGCGAGCCCATGCTCCCGCGCCGAGGCCAGCGCCGCCCGCACCTTCTCCGGGGGCAGCACCTTCCCGCCGATCGTATTTTCCAGGGCCAGCAGCCGGGTCCGCGCAAAATGAGGATCATCCGGCTTCACAGCCGCCGCGATCTTCTCCAGCGGCAGCGATCCGTCCGGCGCATTCTCAATCGGCTGCGGCTGAATACTCCCCAGCACCGCCGCTCCGCCGCCCTCATATTTGTAAGTATGCGCGTCCTGCCCCACGATATACTCATCCCCCCGGCCGCAATGCGCCATCAGCGCGCAAAGATTGCTCATTGTCCCGCTCGGACAAAACAACCCCGCCGCAAACCCCAGCCGCGCGGCCAGCGTCTCCTGCAAAGCCTGCACCGTCGGATCATCCCCAAACACATCATCCCCCAACGGAGCCGCCATCATGGCCTGCTTCATGGCAGGCGTGGGCTGGGTGACGGTGTCGCTGCGGAGGTCGATCATGGGAAGAAAAGGGGCGACAAGCGCTGATGCTTTTCAACACCCATTGCGGAATTAATCCTCCGAAAAGAGAAGGCCGTGGGATTGATGGAATGCAGGATCAGAAGGCCTCGACCTGTGAGTGCTTTCGGATAGGCATGCTTTTTTATGGGCACACCCATAGTTGGAGAAATCACTCGCCTTGCTGGCATGATTAACTTTGTGTTGCAAAGTAACCAATGGTCATTCACTCTGGAAATATGCTTTCCAAGACCACTTCCGGTTGTGCCACCTGCGTGAGCGCCAGACTGGCGGCCCTGCGGCCCCCATCGGCGCGGGAGTTTAAATCCGGATGGATAAGCTTGGCTGCCCTGCTTTTTCCGGGTCTCGTCCTGGCCGTATGCCTTTTCTGGGCAGCGGAAAACCATCCCCGATATGAGTGGCTGAAGCAGCCTCCTTCCCATTGGCCATGGGAGTTTTGGACCATGGGTATCGCCGGTGGAATTGCCAGCATTGGCGGCATCCTGGACTGGAGTTATCATCGCTGGGTGGCACGCTGCAAAATTGGTCAGGCGGAAAAACGGCTGGAACTTCTAGCCATGGGCGTTGGCGGCGGTAGCATGCTCACTGTGATGCTGAATGCTTCCATCAGCGACAATCCGGGAAGTTGGCTGATACCGGCCATGGTGGTGCTGATGTTCACGGTGTCGATGATTTGCTATGATGAATTCATCTATCATCGCCGCCGCTGCACCCGCTGGGAGACCCTATGGCACCGCATTCTGACGGGAGGCATGGGAGTAGCCTGGCTGGGCTGGGCTCATTGGTGTTTTGCCCGGTGAACGGACCGTTCTGAAGATATGGCTCGGGCTTCCCATCTGCTGCGCGAGGCGGCCACCGTTTACGATTCTCCTGACAACGGCCTGCGGGA
>JAYUWQ010000798.1:0-3182 GCA_043753485.1 bacterium | reverse complement strand
GAGTCGAGCGAAGGACCGCTGCGACAAGGCCAGAGTCCCGGTCTGCCACCACTTGCCGGAGGCGACCTTGTCCGCGGGCATTGGCCGGGATGGTTGCTCCGGGATACGCCGCGTCATCGGTTTCCGTCATGGGGGCGGGGCTGGACATGGGGTTCCTTTGGATTCCCGTCGATCGGCGTGAATGCGGAGACAGTCTATCCGATGCTGCGTGGGCAACAAAAATTTCGACGCGGTGTAGTGGAGGAGAGGCCGGAGTATGAAAAAGCCCGGTCAAGCGGGTGGGCGCTCGACCGGGCGGAATCAGAGGTTGGAGGCAGGCGGGTCCGGCTTGATGGACCGGTTGCCTTCCACGATGCTTCAACTCACTGGGCGGCCGGGCGGCGGCGGCGGGCGAGGAGGCCACCGGTCAGGGCCAGCAGGCCAAGGCTGCCGGGCTCGGGGACCAGTTGGGCGACCATCAGGTTGTCCACCCCGCCGATGTTGGCGGCGGAGAAGTTCAGGTAGTTGTCCGCATAGCCGCCGCCGGTCTTGCTGAAGGAATAACGGAGAATTCCGCCGGCATAGACGCTGATGTCGGTCTGGCCCACGCCATCGAAGGGATTGCCGTCGGTGGGGTCCTGGGCGATCAGTTCGATCCGGGTCAATCCATTGGTCTGGGCGGTCTCGCTCCAGATGGGTTCGACGGGGGTCAGGACGGTGTTGCCATCAAAAGCCTGGAGGAGGCCATTGCCGCGGAACAGGATGCCGAAATGGGAGTGCGGGTCATTGATGCCGTCGTTTTTGTTGACGCTGGATTGACCAATGTTGACCGCTTCCCACAAGGTGGCGTCGGGATTGGCCACGGAATTGGGGGCGAGGTCGAAGCTGACGGCCAGACCGCCGGCGGAAGCGGAGCCATTGAAGTTGTAATCCAATGCGGACCGGCCATTGCCAAAGGCATTGAGCAGATAGTTGCCCCCATCAATGCCGCCGGTGGCGTTGCCGACCTGGGTGTTCCCCACGGCGACCCAGGGGATGGTGCCCCCGCCGGTGGTGAGGAGCCCGCCTTGCCGGGCAGCGAGGTTGAAGTTCAGATTGTTGGTATCCGGGTTGAGCGGCGCGTAGAAGTTATCGGTCAGCAGGGCGCGCTGTTTCACGATCTCGTTGCTGACGGCGTAGTGGTGCCAGGTGTCGGCGGGAACCAGCGGCGTCATCGTGAAGGTGAGGGAGTTGGCCGCGGCGGTGAATTTGTATTTCAGCACGCTGCCGGGGGTGGCGTTCTGGTCGAAGCCACTGAGGACACCGCCATCGCTCGCGGTGATATTATGAACCCGCCCGCCAGGCCCGCCGAAGGCGCCATTGAAGAAGGTGGTGGTATAGGTTTCGCCCACCCGCAGGTTCTTGAGGGTGTAAGTGGCGGGATTGCCATTATAGAGGAAGTTCTGGGTCAGGCCGCCCACATTTCCGCTGATGGGAGGGACGTTGCCGGTGAAGCCAATGTTCAATCCCCCGGTGGTGTAATTGTTGGTCGCAGGATTGCCGCCTCCGCCGGAGCCGGTGAACACGGCGTCATTGATCCGGCGGTTGGGGCCGTCAAAGATGTCCACCGCAAGCGTGTAGGCCGAGCCGGCGGTGATGCCGGAGTCCGCGTCTCCCGTGATGGGGTTGCTGGTGAATACCCCCGCGATGCTGGCGAAAGGAGAGAACAAGGGCAGCAGCGTGAGGGCGAGGAGAGGACGACGGATCATAAGGAAAAGGGGTGAAATTGTTCCTGATCAAGTCTCCACTGGGACGGGAGAGCGTATAATCTGGAACTGATGTAGTTTTGCATTATCTGGATTCATTAGGGAGAGCAAACTATTTTCCTACGCGTTCAAGTATTTTTTGTCAGCAGCGTGGTGGAGATGGGGCTGGGGATTCCCCCGGATCGGGGGGAAGAGGGGAAAAGGCTTGCTCTTCCGGGGGTGGGTTCCCTAAACAGGAGCCTGCTTTTGACAGAACCGGCCGGATGCCAAGATCCCACCGGGGAGAAAGCCGACGTCCTGACCTGAATGCGGTCGCCCCGCGTCACCCTACCCCCTCCCTCTGATGCGATTCCCTTTCCTGATGATCCTGGGCCTGTTGGCCGGGTCCTTCGGCCTGCGTTGTCAGGCCAGTGATTCCAATATCGCGCTGTCCCGACCCGTGATCGCCTCCGGAGGCACCGCAGGCGGCCCGCCGGGGGCGGTGACGGATGGGGACAGCTCCACCTACACCGCGCCGGCCGCGGCGGGGGCGATCGGGTTTTATTATCAGATCGATCTGGGCCGGGAATACCCGCTGCAGGCGATCGATCTCTACAGCCGGGTGAACGATGGGGCGAACAAGCTCTCCAGGGTGCGCATGGCGGTGTATGCGGACAATGGCGGGGTGCCGGGGGTGGAGCGCTGGGGGTATGAAATCCGGGCCAACGGCGCCAACAATCTCCAGGGGGGAGTGGACCACCTGGTGCCCTCCCTGCATCCAGCCGGGACCATGCGGGGCCGGTTTATCCGCCTGACAAATGTCGCCAATACCAGCAACGCGCCCCAGATTGCCGAGATCGAGGCCTTTGAAGCACCGGCGCCGGAGGTGAAATATTTTGGACCGGATGCCGGGAACATCACCAAAACCGGGGCACCGGGGAAACCTGGCGAAGCGGTGCTGAGTTGGAACGTGGCCGGATACACGTCGCTGAGCCTGGATCAGGGCATCGGCCCGGAGACGGGTCCGGCGGGGTCGGTGACGGTATCTCCGGCGGTGACCACCACCTATGTCCTGACGGCGGCCAATGGGGCGGGAAGCACCTCGCGGGCCGTGACCATCGGGGTGGATGAACCGGAACTGCCGCCATTTATTTCCGAATTCCTCGCGTCCAATGAAGGCGGGATCCGCGACAGTGACGGTAAACGTCAGGACTGGATTGAAATCGGCAACCCGAATGCGTTTGCGCTCAATCTGGCGGGATTTTTTCTGACGGACAATGCGGGGCAGAAAACGAAGTGGATGTTCCCGGCTTTTACCGTGCCGGGTCATGGTTATGCCATCGTCTTTGGCTCCAATGCCGCCACCCCCCGGCCGGCCGGGGAGACGCCGCACACCAATTTTGCGCTGGCGTCCGATGGGGAATACCTGGGGCTGGTGGCCCGGGACGGGGGCACGGTGCTGAGCCAGTTCCCCGCCGG
>JAYUWQ010000797.1:0-3182 GCA_043753485.1 bacterium | reverse complement strand
ACGAGAAGTCCCACGAAGCCGACCTGACGGACATGGGCCGCCGCTTCCTCGATCCCGACGATCCTGACGCCTTTGTGCTGCCTGACCTTGCGACCCTCTTTGCCGAAATCGACGGCTCCGAGAAATCCCCGGAAGAACGGATCGCCGCCAAGGAAGCCGTCCAGCAGAAGATGGACTCCCAGGCCCAGCGGATGCATAACATTTCCCAGCTGCTGCGCGCCTACTGTCTCTACGAAAAGGACGTGCAGTATGTTGTCGAGGACAACAAGGTGATGATCGTGGATGAACACACCGGCCGCAAAATGCCAGGACGCCGCTGGTCCGATGGCCTGCACCAGGCCGTGGAAGCCAAGGAAGGCGTCCAGATCGACAAGGAAACCCAGACCCTGGCGACTATCACCATTCAGAACTACTTCCGCCTCTATAAAAAGCTGTCCGGCATGACCGGCACCGCCGAAACCGAGGCTTCCGAGTTCCACGACATCTACAAACTCGATCTGCTGGTCGTCCCCACCAACCGCAAGGTCACCCGCACCGACGGCAACGATAAGATTTACAAGACCCGGCGCGAAAAATACAACGCGGTCATCAACTTCATCAAGGAAAAGCACGCCCTCGGCCAGCCCATCCTTGTTGGCACGGCTTCCGTGGAATCCTCGGAAACCCTCGCCCGCATGATGAAGCGCGAGAAAATCCCCCACCAGGTCCTGAACGCCAAATTCCACCGCACCGAGGCCGAAATCATCTCCCTCGCCGGCCAACGCGGCGCGGTCACCGTTTCCACCAACATGGCCGGCCGCGGCACCGACATTAAACTCGGCGCCGGAGTAGCCGAACTCGGCGGATTGCTGGTGGTCGCCACCGAGCGCCATGAGTCCCGCCGTATTGACCGCCAGTTGCGGGGCCGTTGTGCCCGTCAGGGCGACCCCGGCGAATCCATCTTCTTCCTCAGTTTCGAAGACCAACTCATGCTGAACTTCGGCGCCGCCGAGCGCATGACGAAGCTCATGGAAAAAATGGGCCTCGAAGACGGCCAGGAGTTGGAGCACCCATGGCTCAACCGCTCCGTCGAGAGTGCCCAGAAACGCGTCGAGCAGCGCAACTACACCTACCGCAAGCGCACCCTTGAGTTTGATGACGTCCTCAACAAACAGCGCACGGTGATCTACACCTTCCGCAACGAATCGCTCCGCACCGACGATCCCCACGGACTGATCCTTGAAACCATCGACGAAGCCATCCCGGATAAAGTCGCGGAATTCTACAACACCGTCGAAGGCACCCCCGATCTTGATGGCCTCCTGCAGTGGCTCAACCTGACCTTCCCGCTTCGCCTCACCAAGGAAGCCGCCGCGCTCGAATCCCGGAACGCTGAAGGCAACACCGCCTGGATCACCGAGCAGGTGAAAGCTGCCTACGAACTGAAGTCCAACACCGAGTATCCGGAGGCCCTCAAAGGCCTCGAACGCTACGTCCTCCTCAATGCCATCGACCGCCTCTGGCAGGAGCACCTCTACAACATGGACGCCCTCCGGGATGGCGTGCACCTCCGCCAGTTTGCCCAAAAGGACCCGCTCATCGAATACAAAACGGAAGCCTACGAGCTTTTCTCCACCCTGATGGGGAACATCCGGAACGAAGTCCTCAACAACCTCTTCCGCAGCACCACCAATCTCCGTGCCTTCGAGGAACTGCTAGCCAGCCTGCCCCAGCAACTCAGCGGTGGCGGCAGTGAAGACGATCCCGATGTCCTCCCTCCCGGAACCCCGGGCCGGGGCGTCCGCCTTCCCCAGGCCCAGCCTCCGCGCCAGCAGATGCCACAACAAAACCCGTCCCCCTCCATCCAATTGGGAGGAAGCGGCACCATCACTTTCAGCGGCGGCATTCCAGTGCAGAAGCCGAAGCCCAAACCACAGCCTCCCGGGGACCCGGCGGTTTGAGGGGCTCCAGAAGGAAGCAGGCTTGCATCACAACCTAAATGGGAAAAGGGGAGCCCACGGATTTCACGGATTGAACTGATAATCACGGATTTAGCACAGATAAGCCCCTCATCTTTTGGATGAATCCTCCTCCTGTTCATCTAAATCCGTGTCTATCAGTCATATTGGTGTAATCCGTGGCCCGTCAGCGTCCTTTTCAGGATGAAGCACACTCCTGCCCGGCAGACCTACCGCATTTCCACAAAATTCAGCCCCAGTTCCTTCGCCAGCTTGGTGATATCGCCTTTTTCCTCGTGTCCGATGAAGGCAATGGAGACCCCTTTTTTTCCCGCACGGGCGGTACGGCCACTCCGGTGGGTGTAGTATTCGATCTGGTCAGGCAGCTGGTGGTGGAGCACAAAAGCAAGGCCTTCGACATCAATCCCCCGGGCGGCGACATCGGTGGCAATGAGGAATTGGAAGCGTCCCTTCTTAAAGGAGCGCAGCACTTTGTCCCGCTCCAGTTGCGGCAGATCGCCTTGGAGCACATCCACCGGGAAACCAAGTTCCGCCAGTTCCGCGGAAAGTCCGGTGGCTCCGGCTTTGGTGCGACAAAAAATCACGCCGCGGTCCGCTCCCTGATGTTTCAGAAACTCCGCAATCCGGGCCGTCTTTTCCTTTTCCCGGACAACAATAAAACGGTGCGCGATGTCGCGGTTCACCACATGGGTCTGGTCGATTTTGACGGTGTGGGCCGAAGGTGACATGTATTCGGTGATCAACCGGCGCACCCCATCCGGGATCGTGGCGGAAAACAGCCATGTGGCGCGGCGGCTTTTCGTGATCCCGCAGATTTCCGCCAACTCCTTGCGGAATCCAAGCGTGAGCATCTCATCCGCCTCGTCCAGCACTAGCACCTTCACGGAGGAAAGCGAGAGGGCCTTCCGGTCCAGCAGATCCAGCAGGCGGCCGGGGGTGGCCACCACGATATGGGTCGGCCGCTGCAGGGCGGCACACTGGCGGTCGAAATGATCACCGCCCGTCAGGACTTCCACGAAGATTTTCTCCGCGCTGTATTTGGTGAAGCGGAACAACTGCTTCCCGATCTGCTTTGCAAGCTCCCGGGTGGGGGCCACGATCAACGCCTGGATGCCCCGGAATTTCGGGTCGATCCCCATCAGCACCGGAATACCGAATGCGGCGGTCTTGCCGGTTCCCGTTTGCGCCTGGGCGATGAAGTCACTGCCGTCCTCCAGGAGAAAC
>JAYUWQ010000796.1:0-3183 GCA_043753485.1 bacterium | reverse complement strand
CCGATCCTGCTGATTCTCCTTCCGTCTGCCGGCGTCCTTGCCGGGTGGTTTTTGCGTCCTGCGCTCCAACCCGCTGTGGTGCTTTCCCCGGGGGCTGTGGAAGCAGGACTCCCCGGCGAAACCAGTCAGCCTGCAGCCGCCGTCAAAAAGGGAGCGGTGGCGGCTCCGGCCCTGGTGAAACCGGAAGTCCTGCCCCCTATCAACGCCGGCGATCCCAAGGCCGCCATCAAATCCCTGCTCTCCTTTTCCCGGAGCGGGAAGAATCCGCTCCGCACCCAGGCCCGCCTGCTGGCGTTTGCGGATCAGCTCAGCCCCGCCGACCTGAAAGCGCTGGCCCTCGAAGCCAGCAATCAGCCGTCCAACTACTGGGGCGGCGATTCCAAAGTGAAGGATATCCTGTTGGGCACCTGGGCGGAGATTTCACCGAAGGAAGCGCTCGCTTTTGTGATGGGCCCGAGCACCGCCGCGACCCGTGAAGCGCTCCCGGCGGTGTTTTCCCAATTGGCCATCACCGATCCCAAGGGGGCGGAGGCGGCGTTGGGAGCCCTGGGGGAAGGCCGCAAAACCGCTGCCCTGCGGGCGATGGCGGTCCGGGTGGCCCAGGACCGGCCGGAAATGGCGATCGCCCTGCTGGACCGCCAAAAAGCGCGGCTCGGCGATTTTTCCTACTATTCCGTCTTCAGTATCTGGTCGCGGCAGGATCCCTCCGGGGCGGCAGCCTATGCCGGTTCCCTCCCAGATGGGCAAAAGCGCAGCCAGGCGCTCGGCAATATCGCAGAAGGCATGGCGCAGGACGATCCGGCAGCCGCGTTGGCCTGGGCAAAATCACTGCCCCGTGCCAGTGAAAGCCTGAACTTGGTCCGAACGGTGATCAGCAGCCTGGCGGAGCGCGATCCGGAAACGGCCTTGAGTTTGGCCCAGCAACAGCCCCTCCGCGAGCAGCGGGCGTTGCTTGGCGGGATCGCGTCCAATTGGATGTGGTCGGATCCCGACGGGGCCGTGGCTTGGATCAAAACCATGGAGGACAATCCGATCCGTCAGGAATGTTTGTCGAACATGGCATCTTATGCCGGTTATGGCGGCGTCGGGGAGAATTTGGAAACGCTGATGTCCCTGCTGCCGAAAGGAAAAATGAGGAACGATGCCCTGATCCGGGTTTCCCGCAGCCTCGGGTGGAATGACGCCGAAGGGTCCCTTGCCTGGGCGCGGACGTTGCCCCAGGAGGACCAGGATTTGGTGATAGGTCAGCTTTCCGCCGGCATCGCCTCGGCGGACCCGAAGAAAGCGGCGGAACTGGCCGCCGCCTTGCCGCCCTCCGCCGCCTCCGTGCAGGCGGCGACGCGGGTCGCTTCGCAATGGGCGGAGAAAAACCCGGAGGAAGCCATCGCCTGGGCCGCCACCCTGGATTCCGAAAAAGCCCGTCAGGATGCCACCGCCGCAGCGCTTGCCCAGTGGGCTGACCGCGATCCGGAAAAAGCAGCGGGAGCCACCGGACAAATCGCCGACGGCAACGCCCGGCGCACCGCGCGGGATAAAATTGCCGCCACCTGGGCGGAAAAATCACCGGTCGAGGCGGAAAAATGGGCCGCCTCGTTGCCGGAGGCGGATCGTTACAGCGCTCTGGCCAGCGTCTGGAATGCCACCGCCACCGATGACCCCGGCAAAGCTGCCGGCAGCCTGGCCGCCGCCCTGCCTGGAGCCGAGGGGATCGAGTCTGCCACCAGCGGCCTGGCGGCCTCGGCCAGCACCATCGCCAGGGCCTGGGTCAGTCAGAATCCGCACGCAGCCGCGGACTGGGCGACCCAGTTGCCGGAGGGCAAAGCACGCGAGGCGGCCGTGGGCGCCGTGGCGGATCAATGGGCGGGCACGGATACCATGGGCGCTTCCACCTGGATCAATCAATTGCCCCAGGGCCGTTCCCGCGATGAAGCCGCGGCCAAGCTCATCGAAAAAATCACCCCGACCGATCCCGCCGCGGCCTTCACCTGGGCGGCCAACATCCAGGACCCTGACCGTCAGCTGCAGAGTTTGAAGAGCACCATCAATGCCTGGAAAGTCTACAATCCCTCGGCCGTCCGCGATATCCTGGCCAACTCCAACCTCGACGAGGCGACGGTGGCCAAGTTGAATGCGGAGTTGAAATAAAGGCCGGGCTGTCAGTGGGAATTCAGTGAGGGCCGGGGGAAGCCGGGCTTACTTTTTCATGGCCTTGCTGTCAGGCAGAATGACTTTGCTGAGGCCAAAGATCGGCGCGTAGATGGCGTAAATCAGGAAGCCGACCATCAGGCCCAGAATCATGATGGTGATCGGCTCCAGAATCTTGTCGATCTGGCTGCCGATGATGTCGAGTTCCTCCTCGTAGTCATCGGCGATTTCCTGAAGCATGTCCGTGGAGGAACCGGTCTCCGACGACAACTGCATGAGGCTGGAGATGGAGCGTCCGTCCGCGCCAAGGAGGTGGGAGTCGAGCAGGAAGGACTCATGCAGGCTCATCCCTTCTTCGACGCTTTTCTGGACTTTGAAGAAGAATTCCCGGTGGACGACGTTGGGCGCGGATTCGCCGGTAATGCGGAGCGCGGAGGAGATGCGCACGTTGGATTCAATGAGCATGGCCAAGGTGCGGAAGGAAACCGCCGCGGAGGCTTTGCGCACAATGTTGCCTACCGTGGGGAGGGTCAGGAAAAAACGCTGGGCGGTGGGGTTGCGGGCAATTTTACCCCAATTCTTGAGGAACATGATGATCCCGACGACGGGGATGAGAATCAGATAGGGCTGGTGCAGCAGGATATTCGAAAGGGCCATCATGAACTTGGTGGCGGCGGGCAGCTCGGCTTTGAAGGTGCCGTAAAGCCCCTTGAGCGCGGGCACGAGGGTCATGCTCATCACGATCACCACGACCACGCCGATGCAGAGCACGATGACCGGATAGATCATGCCGGATTTGAGCTTTTTGATGATCTTCAGGCCCTTCTTCTGGCCGATGGCGATCCGTTGGCAGACTTCCGGCAGCCGGCCTGACTCTTCCCCGGAGCGGATCAGGGCGAGCATGGCGTCACCGAAGATCGTGTTGTAGCGCGCCATGGCATCACTGACTTTTTCGCCTTGGGAGACCTGGTGGGCGATATCCGCGATGATGCCTTTGAAGATGGGGGATTTGACGCGGTTGGCCTGAAGTTCGAAGGA
>JAYUWQ010000795.1:0-3191 GCA_043753485.1 bacterium | reverse complement strand
GGTGCGGGCAGTTCCGCAGGCAGAGGCGATCCCGCGGCAGTCACCGCAGTTTTCACTTCGCTGGCGTGCTGGTAGCGTTTGTCAGGCTCAGTCTGCATGGCCCGGGTGACGACCTCATCCAGACGCGCATCGGCGGAAGCGAGGACGGAAGGCATTTCCCAGGCGCCCCGCGGCAGTTCCCCGGTCAGCATTTCATATAACATGACACCCAGACTGTAAATGTCAGCGCGGTGGTCCACCGTTCCACCCCGCAACTGCTCCGGTGCGGTGTATTCCGGGGTGCCCAGCGCGGCCCCGGTGAGGGTGCGCCCGCTCACCGCAGGAGCCGCCCCCAATAATTTGGTCAGGCCAAAGTCCGCAATGCGCACCCGTCCGCTGGTATCCACGAGGATGTTCCCGGGCTTGATATCACGATGCACAAAACCGTGGCCATGGGCGTATTGCAGGGCATCGCAAACCTGACCGATGATCTCCAGCGCCTGGGCCACCGACAGGTTGCCGCTCCGGATCAGGCGGCTCAGATCGGCCCCGGCCACATGTTCCATCACCATGTAGAGATGTCCCGACGCGGTGCGGCCAAAATCATGCAGTCCCACGATATTGGGATGGCTGAGCCGGGCCAAGGCACGGGCTTCGCGCTCAAACCGGGCCACCATGTCCGGCTGGGCTGCCAGCACCTCCGGCAGCAGCTTGATCGCGACTTCCCGGTCCAGCTTGGAATGAACGGCGTGGTAGACCGCGCCCATCGCCCCCCGGCCGATGAGCCGGTCCACCTGATAGTCCCCGAACCAGCCGTCCACTTCCTCCGCGGCGGGTGGGTCCCAGTCCTGGGAAGGGACCGTGACCGGACTGCTGCGCAGGGCGGCGGCCAACAGCTTTTCAGCATCCAGTCCATCAAGGGGTGGGACCGCGGGCGGGGAGGGATCGGAGGAGGCCATTTCAGTTGGGACGGGACCGGCATGGTCCGTGTCCGCGCTGCATGATACCGAAATCCATCATCCCCGGTAACAAAGCATTTTCTCAATCAGGAAGATTTCTTGGAAACGGATCCCGATGGGGCGGAATCCCAGGAGGAAATCCAGCAGGTGCTGCAGGCTTGCCTGCCAGCCCGTTTCAATTCATGATCGGCCCATGATATCACGCGGTCCTCCCAGCCAGGCTCCAACCGTTCCTTCCCGGGAGGCAGCCAGACCTTCCTTATCCCAGCGGCGGGTTCCTTCCCGGAGTGCGTTCACCGGAAGTCTGGGCTCTCCGCTGCCCGGCACCGCAAGGCACTGCGCCACCGGAACCTCCCAGCCCTCCAAAACCCTGACTTCCTTACCTCATGTCAACGCCTGGCCCTCTGCACGGACTCACCACCGCCACCCACACCCCTTTCCATCCCGATGGATCATTGAACCTGACCGTGGTGGAAGCCCAGGCTTCCCATCTGCTGAATCACGGCGTCGGCGCCGTCTTCATTGGCGGCACCACGGGTGAAAGCCACAGCCTTGCCCTCCAGGAACGGCTGGCCCTGGCGGAGCGATGGACGGACGTGGTGCAGGGCAGCCCCCTGCGCGTCGTGGTCCATGTCGGAGCCAATTGTCTGTCGGATGCCCGCACCCTCGCCGCACATGCCGCCGGACGCGGAGCGGCGGCGATCGCCGCCCTGGCCCCGTCCTATTTCAAACCCCGCTCGCTGGATCTGCTCATCGACTGCTGTGCGGATATCGCCGCCGCGGCTCCTGAAACGCCTTTCTATTTTTACGACATACCGGTGCTGACCGGCGTCGCCTTTTCGATGCCCGACTTCCTCGAGCAGGCCCCGGAGCACATTCCCACGCTGGCAGGGCTGAAATTCACCAATCCCGACCTGATGGCCTATCAACAGTGTCTCCACGCCGGGGAAGGCCGGTGGGATCTGCCGTTCGGGGTGGATGAACATCTCCTGGGCGCCCTCGCCATGGGTGCCAGGGGAGCGGTGGGCAGTGGCTTCAACTTCGCCGCGCCCCTCTACCAGCGGATGCTGGCGGCCTTTTCCCGGGGCGATCTGGCGGCGGCCCGTCTGGAACAATTCCGCGGCGTGCGTCTGGTGCAACTCCTCGCCGGCTATGGCTACATGGGCGCGGCCAAAGCGGTGATGGCCATGCTCGGCGTGCCGGTGGGTCCGGCGCGGTTACCCCATGCCAACCTCTCCCCGGAACAGACGGCCCGGCTCCATACCGAACTGGAAGCCATGGGATTCTTTGATTGGATTTCCTAGCACCACCCTTATGACCCATTCCCTGAAATCCCTGCTTTATCCGCTCCTGATGGCGGCTCCCCTGGTTGCGGCCGAACCGGAGTTTTCCGATGTCTTCACTTCCGGAAAAGAAGGTTATGCCTCCATCCGGATCCCCTCTGTGATTGCCACCCGGGGCGGTTCGGTGCTGGCCTTTGCCGAAGGCCGGCAACGGCCCACTGATCAGGCGGAGAATGACATCGTGATGAAGCGCAGCACGGACGGCGGACGTTCGTGGAGTCCGCTCCAGGTGCTGCATGACGACGGCGCCCACTCGCTGAACAATCCCACCGTGGTGCAGGATCACCGGAGCGACCGCATCTTCCTCTGGTATCAGCGCATTCCGGCGCATCTGAAGGAGCACAGCGCCAACACCGCCACGGGTCTCGACGGCCCTGACATCTACCGGAATTTCATCCTCACTTCCGATAACGATGGCCGGACCTGGGCAGCTCCGCAGGATGTGACCCGAACCACCAAACGGCCCGGACGGGCCACCACCATCGCCAGCGGCCCGGGCACCGGCATTCAGCTCAGCCGTGGTCCCCACAAGGACCGGCTGATCATTCCCTTCAATGAAGGCCCCTATGGCCGGTGGCAAAACTATGCGGTCTTCAGCGACGACGGCGGACGGACGTGGACCTATGGGGACGACGTGCCGGGTGCACTCCTGCCGGATGGCAAAGGCGGGGAACGCAGTCAGATCAACGAGGTCCAGATGGCGGAATTGCCGGATGGTTCCGTGATGCTGGACAGCCGCCAATTCGCCGGAGCCAGGGTGCGCCGCACTTCCATGAGCCAGGACGGCGGACGCACCTGGTCGCCCGTGTCGGAAATTACGGATCTCACCGATCCCAGCTGCATGGCCTCCACGATCCGTTATTCCTTCCCGGAGGGCGACGCCCCCGGAATCATGCTGCATAGCGGTCCG
>JAYUWQ010000794.1:0-8248 GCA_043753485.1 bacterium | reverse complement strand
ATCAGCTCGTCGAGCCTCGCTTTCAGGGCGATGAATTCCGGGGAGGTGATTTGCTTTGGGCTCCGTGGCCGGGGCACCGGATTTTCGATAAACTCCACCAGCCCTCCGGGATTGACCCCGAGGACGAGGACGCGGTCGGAGAGCAGGATGGCCTCGTCGAGATCATGGGTGATGAATAGGATCGTGATATCAACTTTTTTCCAGATCTCAATCAGGTGAGCCTGCATTTTGGCGCGGGTCTGCGAGTCGAGGGCTCCGAACGGTTCGTCCATGATCAGAACCCTCGGTTCATTGGCAAGCGCCCGGGCAATGGCGACCCGTTGTTTCATCCCGCCGGAGAGTTCGTGCGGGTAGGAGTCCTCGAATTTTTCCAGTCCGACCATGGCGATCCATTGGCGCGCCAAACCTTCGGCTTCAATATCACTGCGCCCTTTCATCTGCAGGCCAAACATCACGTTTCGTTTCACCGAGAGCCAGGGAAACAAGGTATAACCTTGGAAGACCATGCCCCGGTCCGGTCCGGGTCCGGTCACTGGGTTGCCGCTGAGCAAAATGGCCCCGGCGCTGGATTCGTCCAGCCCTGCCGCGATGCGGATAAAGGTGCTTTTCCCGCAGCCGCTGGGACCGATGATGGTGATGAATTCGCGTCGATGGACGTCGAAACTCAGGTGATCGAACACCACCCGTTCCGCTCCGTTGGTAACAAAGGATTTTTTCAGATCCTGCACGCTCAGGATGACTTCCCGTTGGCGGATGCGGGCGAAGCGGGCGGCGGTTTCCGGGGACTGGAGGGTGTAATCGGCAACGTCGGCAGGCATGGAGTGAAGCATGTCTCAGGTTTCTTCCCGCAGGATTTCCAAGGGGGGATGATCCATAATACTGCGATTTGCGAGCCAACCGGTGAACAAAGTAATCGCCGTTACCGCCAAAGTAGCCAGCCCCAAGGTAAGCGGCTCGAACACGGCCGCGGTCTGGAAGACCCAGCGGGCGAGGGGGGCATTGGCGATCACCGCCAATCCGCAGCCCACCGCGGCGCCGAGGATGCCGAGAATTCCGTATTCCACCAGCTGAATCCAGACCAGCTGCCGGCGGCTGGCTCCGAGGGTCCGCAGGAGCACGGTTTCGCGCAGGCGTTGAAATCGCCCGCCCAGCACGGCTCCGGCCAGCACGATCACCCCCGTAAAGACCGTAAAGAGCGCCATCAACTGCACCACCAGTTGGACGCGGGAGAAAATCTGATCCAGGGTCTCCAGCACCAGCCCGAGATCGATGGCGGAGACGTTGGGCAGGGCCGTCACCACCGCTTGCTGGATCCGGGCGGAATCGGCGGCATTGCCCGCCCGGGTGGCCGCGATGTAGAAGTTGGGCGCCCCCTCCAGGACGCCTTCCGGGAACAAAAAGAAGAAGTTCGGCTCCATGCGCCGCCAATCCACTTCGCGCAGGCTGGTCACCTGCGCCTTGAGCGGCACGCCTTGGACATCGAATTCCAACAAATCGCCCAGGGAGAGCTGCATTTCCTTGGCGAGGCCCTGCTCAAGGGACACCGGGATGGGCTCGGTTCCCGCTTCCACCTTGCCAGTGAAGGCGCCCGCCGTCACTTTTTCAGTGGTGGTCAAGGTGCTGCGGAAGGTGGACCGGTATTCCCGGCGAAGGGTCCACGAGGGCAGGTTCAGGCTCTTGTCCTTGGTGACCTCGGCAATGGGACGGTCCTTGTAGCGGCTGATCTTCATGGTCACGATCGGGGCCTTCGCGAGGAGGGGGGCGGCTGCGGATTTCAGCGCTTTTTCCAGTTCCGTGATCTGGTCGTTCTGGATGTCGAAAAACAGCAGGTTGGGACGTTCCCCGGAGCCGGTGCCGGAAATTTGCGCGAGCAGGGTGGCCCGGGTCAGGGCCATGGTGACAATCAAAAACGTGCCCAGGCCGAGCGACAGCAGCAGCAGCACGGTGCGGTTTTGCGGCCGGTGCAGATTGGCCACGCCCTGGCGCCAGACATAGGGGGCCCGGGATGGGAAGAACTTCCGCGCCGCCCAGGCGGTCAGCCGGGCAAGGACGGTCAGCACCGCAAAAGCCAGCAGCAGGGCCACCGTGAATCCCACGCCCACCTGCCATCGCGGCGTCTGCTGGATCGCGAACGCCGTGACGGTCCCCGCAATGGCCAGCCACAACAGCCAACGCAGCGGGTCCGGCCGGCCGGTGCCTTCGCCCAGGCTGGAGCGCAGGGCAGTCAGCGGAGTGACACGCCGCACCGCCAGCAGCGGAATCAAGGTGAATAGCACACAAATCACCACTCCGGCGAAGAAACCCTGACCCACCTGCAGCCAGGAAATAGCGAATTCCACGTCAAAAGGCAACCAGCGTTTGGCCACCCACGGCAAGACTTGTTGCAAGGCCACCCCCAGCGTGGTTCCCACGGTCGCCCCGGCGATCCCGATGCCGAGGCCCTGCACCAGATAGACCGCAAATCCCTGCCAGGCCGAGGCCCCCAGGCAACGCAGCACGGCCACGGTGGTGAGCTTCTGCCTGACATACACATGCATGGCACTGGCCACCCCGATGGCCCCCAGAAACAAGGCGATGAACCCTACCAGGCTCAAAAAGGCATCCACACTTTCCACGGCCCGGCCCAGTCCCCTTTTGCGTTCGGCCACGGTGTCGGTGTTCAGGTTCAATTCACGGAAACGTGCCTTTAGATCCCGCACCTGCCGTTCCACATCAAAACCTTCCGGAAATTGAAAAAACGTCCGGTGCCGCACCAGACTGCCGGCCCCCAGCAGCCCGGCCGTTTCCAGTTGGTTCATGGGCAAAATCACCCGCGGTGACATCGCGGTCAGGCCGGTGGAGTCGCCCGGGATTTTTTTCAAACCACCTGCCACCGCGAAGGTGCCGGTCCCCAGTTTGACCGGATCTCCCGGTTTCAATCCGAACTGGCTGAGCAGCGTTTCCTCCAGCACCACCACCGGTTCCCCGGCGGCCACGCGCCCGGCCGCTTCCGGTGGATCGGTCAGGAAGCTGCCATAGAAAGGGTAGGCTCCCTCCATTCCGCGCAGGGTCACCAGCCGCGTCTGGCCCTCCGCCGACGGAAACACCACCATGCTGGGGAAACTGACTTCCCGGGCTTGTTTGCCGCCGAGGGCATCGAGAAACGTCTGGGCCTCGGGCGTGAGTTTGCTGCGCGAGGACACTTCCAGGTCCGCGCCCAGCAGGCCCCGCGCTTCCTTGTCGATGGCGGTGCGCAGGTTTTCCCCCACGGAACCGATCGCCACCAGCGCGGCCACTCCCAGCACGATCGAAAGGGAAAACAGGAGGAGTTTCCGGCGTGAAGCCCGGCTGTCGCGCCACGCCATTTTCAGGATAAACCACAGGCTGCCGCGAGGGGAGGGAAAGGGGGCGCGGGCACTCATGCGGACGGGGCAGCTTCGGGCACGACCATGCCGTTTTTGAGCCGGAGGGTCCGGCCACAACGCGCCGCCAGTTCGGCATCGTGCGTCACGAGCACGAGGGTGGTGCCTTTTTCGCGGTTCAATCCGAAGATCAGATCCACAATCCGGTGGGCGGTGTCGCCGTCGAGATTGCCCGTGGGTTCGTCACAGAAGAGGATTTTAGGCTGGTTGATAAACGCCCGGGCGAGGGCCACCCGCTGCTGTTCCCCGCCGGAAAGCTGGATCGGGTAGTGGTCGCTGCGTTCGCCCAATCCCACCCGGTCCAGCAGGGCGAGGGCTTCCGCTTCCCTCGCGGGCCCGTTTTCCCCGCGCAGTTCCAGCGGGACCATCACATTCTCCAGGGCCGTCAGGGTGGGGATCAGTTGGAAATTCTGGAAGACAAACCCGACATGCGCATTCCGCACCGCCGCCCGTTGGTCCTCAGTCAACCCGCCGATGGAGGTGCCCGCGATGGAAACGGTGCCGCTGCTGGGCCGGTCGAGGCCGGCACAGAGCCCCAACAGGGTCGTTTTGCCACTGCCGCTGGGCCCCACGATGGCGAGGCTGTCCCCGGCGGAGAGGGAAAAATCCACAGCTTTCAGCACGGTGAGCGCTTCCCGGTGGGCGGAAGGGTAGGATTTGGTGAGTCCCTCGACTTGGAGCATCGTCTGATCTATCATGGTTCGTTCTTCAGCAAACAACGTCCGCCGCCAAATGCCAGCCATGTCTAAGTTTACTTCACGCCGATCCTTTCTCCGGCAGTCCACGGTTTTCCTGCTCGCCGCCGGAGCGCTCCGGGCTGCTGAAGCCGTCGCCGCCCCTGCCCACCGGACCATTCTGTTCTTTGGCGACAGCCTCACCGCCGGATATGGCCTGGATGAACCCGCCGCCGAATCCTATCCGGCCCGGATCGGCGAAAAACTCAAGGCATCTGCGCCTGCCTGGAAAATCGTGAATGCCGGCTTGAGCGGTGAAACCACGTCCGGGGGCCTCCGGCGGATCGACTGGGTATTGCGCCAGCCCGTGGATATTTTTGTGCTCGCCCTCGGGGGGAACGATGGCTTGCGCGGCATCGGGGCTCCGGTCACAAAACAGAATCTGGAAGCTATCATCCGGAAGGTGCGGGCCAAAAGTCCCAAGGCTTCCATCATCGTTGCGGGCATGAAAATGCCGACCAGCATGGGCCCCTATGCGGCCGATTTCGAAGCCGTCTTCGCCAGCCTCGCCGCCGCGGATAAAACCCTGATCCCGCTCCCTTTCCTGCTGGAAGGGGTTGGCGGGATGCCGGCGATGAATCAACCCGATGCCATCCACCCCAATGCCGAGGGACACCGCAAAGTGGCCGATCACGTCTGGAAAACCCTCGAACCGCTCGTGGTGATGCCGGGTTAGGAATATCCGGGGAGAGCCCGGCGGCTTCAGGCCGGAATGGCCTTGGGTTTGGTGAGGAGGCGGGCGATCCATGAAACCTTGCCCTGACTGGATTTCCGCTTCCACGGGAAGATTATTTTGCCCAGCCAGGCGAGGAAGAGATCGGAGGTGAACCCGATGATGCCGATCATGGCGATGGCGGCATAGACGTTGTCGAAATTCCGGTAACGGGCCTGCTGGTTGATGAAAAAGGTGATCCCGGACATGGTGCCAATGACTTCGGCGACGATCAGATAGGTCCAGGCCCAGCCGAGCAGAATCCGCATGTCATCGTAAATTTCCGGCAGGGCCGCGGGGATGATGACCAGGCGCAGGATCTTGCCCTGGCTGGCCCCGAGGGTTTGCGCCGCCTCCACCAGGGAGGGATCCACTTTCCTGACGGTATTGGAAATCACCAGAACCTGCTGGAAGAAGGTGCCGATCACGATGATGGCGATCTTGGGGGCGTCGTTGATGCCCAGAATGGCGACACAGAGGGCTCCGAAAGCCGGCGCGGGAAGGTAGCGGAAAAATTCGATGAAGGGCTCAAACAGGCTGGAGAAAAACCGGAACGCGCCGCCCAGGATGCCCAGGGGCAGGCCCACCAGCGACGAAATCACAAACCCCCAGAAGATGGTCTGGATGGACTTCCACAAGCTCCCGTGCAGCCACGGCTCATTGGGCAGCCGCGGTGGCGTGGTGAATCCGGTATAAAAAGCGCGGGCGACTTCATGTGGGGCCGGCAGGTAAACCGGATTGACCCGGTGCCCCTGGCCGGGCGTCAGGTTTTCTGTCAGGGCCTGGGCGTTGGCTTCCTCGAAGTCCTTCAGCGGCAGCTCCATGCCCTCGGAAAACGATTCCACCTCCCCGGCATCGGTGATGTGCACCTGAGGATGCCATAACCACGGCACGTAGGACACCGCTGACCAGAGCAGCAACGGCAACAAAAATGACAGGATGGTGAGCACCATCCGCTTCCGGGGCGGCAACTCGTGCTTCAATCCAAGGGTATCTTTCCGCATAAAAAAGCCGGGACCGCGTGGTCCCGGCTTAAATCTAAAGCAAGCCCCATGCCATCCGGCCGGGGCGGTTCGGCAGCGGCGGATCAGGGCGCCGGCTGCCACCACTGATCAAGGCGCCGGAGCATGGCATCGCGGCGGGCGGATTCGCTGGTGGCCAGATTGGTCTGTTCCATGGGATCGGCCGCGAGATTGTACAATTCGGGAACGGCACCCGGCACCCGGCTGGTGGGCTGGATCAGTTTCCAGTCGCCCTGACGGCACCAGCGCCATTTGAGGCTCTTGGCGGGCGCATCGAAGTCCACCATGTCGTGATCATAACACTCGCCAAAAATGATGTCACGCCCCGCCACTGCCGCGGGATCCAACAGGTCGATGCCCGGGCACCCTTCCGGCACCGCCAGGCCGCAGGCCTTCAGCAGGGTGGGCATCAGGTCGATGGTATGGGCCAGACCGCCGGGCAGGGATGGCTGGATCTTCCCCGGCCAGCGGAACATGATCGGTGAGCGCAGGCCACCGTCGTAGGGCGATTGTTTGGAGCGCGGGGCGAACTTTGGATTGCCGGGGTTCTGGATCCAGCCGTTGTCCGACACGTAGACCACGATGGTGTTTTCGGCCAGCTTTTCCTGGTCGAGGAAGCCCATCAATTCCCCGCAGGTCTGGTCGAACCATTCCACCATCGCCAGATACCGGGCGACGTGAATGCTGGGAACTTTGTCGCGGTATTTGGCCAGAATCGCTTCGGGCGGGGTGTGCGGATCGTGCGGCAACAGGGGCGCATACCAGACCAGAAACGGTTTTTCATCCTTGGTGCTGCGGCGGATGAAGTCGTAAATCGGCTCCATGCCCTTGCGGCCGATGTTCAGGCCGGCATCGCCATGACGGCCGCCGTGGGCGGGATCCCCTGCGGTCATGCCTTCGGTGAAGCCGCCGTCGGCATAGCCGCCCAGCCACCATTTCCCGGTCTGCTGGCTGCGGTAGCCCAGCTGTTCGCCCAGCAGGCGGGGCAGGGTAGGGGTCGCGCGGATCAGCGATTTCATGCGCTCCCGCCCGGCGGCGAAGGCAGGGTTTTTCAACTTGGGCTGTCCTTCCGGTCCGGTCCGATCCACCGCAGGATCATTTCCGGTGATGCGGTGCTGATGCGGGTATTTGCCGGTGATGACGGTAGCCAGGCTGGGGCAGCACAGGCTGGAGGGCACATAACCTTTTCTAAAACAGAGGCTTTGCGAGGCCAATTTGTCGAGGTGCGGGGTGGCGACCAGCGGGTGGCCCATAAATCCGTAGTCGGTCCAGGCGTGATCATCCGAAATGATCATCACAATATTCGGCGGAGCCGCGGCGGCCGGGAGCAGCGTGAGGCAGAAGGCAAGCAGGAGGCGCAACATGGGCTCATGATGGTAGGGGCAGGGAGGTCAGGGCAAGCCATTCCCGTTCCCGTGTGCGCGTAGGCGCAGGTTTCGCGTGGGGGTGCCGGTTTTGGAAAAGTATGTAAAATCGCCGCCCCCGGGCTGCATCCGGACTGGCGCAGAGACCGCATCCAGGCCTATCATCGGCCCATTATGGCAAAAATTTTCAATACTGGCATTATCGGATACGGCTGGGCCGCCACCGCCCACATCCCTGCGCTTCAGGCCACCGGCCAGTGCAAGGTCACGTCCATTCTCAGTTCCCGGAAGCTCGATGACGCCGAACTTTCCGCAAAATACGGCAATCCCATCCGCAGCTTCACGGACGCGGCAGAGTTCTTCGCCCAGCAGGATCTCGAAGTGGTGGACATCACCGGCTTCCCCCAGGACCACACCCGTTATGCGGTGCAGGCCGCGCAGGCCGGCAAACATTTCATTCTGGAAAAACCGATCGCGCTCACCTGGGACGAATGCCGTCAGGTGGAAGCCGCGGTGCAGGCGGCCGGGGTGAAGACCTGCGTGTGTTTTGAAGTCCGCTACAGCGGGCAATTCGTCACCACCAAGAGCCTGATCGATGGCGGCATGCTGGGCCGGGTCCACTATGCGGAGGTCGATTATTACCACGGCGTGGGCCCGTGGTATGGCCAATACCGCTGGAACATCAAGAAGGACGGCGGCGGCAGCAGCCTGCTTTCCGCCGGCTGCCATGCCATGGACGCCCTCCTGTTGTGCATGGAAGGCGAAGTGGAATCCGTCACCAGCCTCAATGCCCAGAGCAGCCATCCTTATTTCAGCGTTTACGAATACCCCACCACCACCACCAGCCTGATCAAATTCAAGGACGGCCGGGTCGGAAAGTGTGCCAGCGTGATCGACTGTTTCCAGCCCTACTACTTTCACACCCACCTCGTGGGCAGCGAAGGCAGCCTCCTTGACGGCAAATTCCACAGCAATAAAATCGCCGCCCTCAACAAGGCCAAATGGAGCGAATTGA
>JAYUWQ010000793.1:0-8256 GCA_043753485.1 bacterium | reverse complement strand
GCGCTGAATTCATCTGCGAGAATCCGTCCATCATATTTTTTGATATTTAAGAACTGCGATCCCTCGGAGTCTACCTCAACGCTCAAATTAGCTTTTTCATTTTCAATTACTTTCTGCATTAACTGTTCCAGAGCATAACCAACCTGTTCTTTTTGTTCTGGACTTAACTGTAGATCTTGTACAACTGACTCAGATAGCTTTAAATCCACCGAGCTGACTAACGGAGGTCGGTAGCGGGCGAAAACCGCTTGCGTAAACTTCAAAAGTTTCTGTTGTTCCGCCCTTAAAAATGAATTATTGCTATTATTCTCCGTGGTATCCACTAGCTCTGCAGAGGAATTTTTCCTGGAAAGAGGCGGGGTAAGGAGTGTAGAATTCCGATCCTTAAAATGTGACAACTTAGTGGAAGGAGTAGGGGGCGCTCCCATAAAGAGCACCCCCACTACCAATCCCAAACAAAAAGACACAATGACTGCTGAAACAGCCTTTTTTCCTATGAGCATAAATTGATTTGACTACAAACAAGCGCCTACAGTTCAATTTTCCACCCAAATTACGAAGGAAAAATGAACGGTGTCCGGGAAAAAGTCATAAAGTCGCATAACGTTTTCGTAGGATGCGCAGGAGATCGTCGAGGGGGCGGGTCTGCCAAAGAAAACGTCGCAGCCATCGGATGAATTTAAATGCCATTTGCCACCCAAATTACGAAAGGAAACCGTTACTGTCCACCCTTTCCACGATTCATCCATCTGAGGCCATCCGCTCCGGCCCCATCACCTCCGTGCCCTGCCCTCTCTCCAACGTCGCCTCTTCATTGGAAGCCCGCGCCCCATTAGCCGTTTGATCCAGCCCACCTCCACCGGCAACTGCCACACCCCATCCACCACCCCACCAGCAACTGCGACGTCCCCCATCAGCTCCAATCACATCAGCATCAGCACTTCATAGCCTCCTCCCATCACCCGCGCCCCACCTCCGGCAAATGCGGTGAAACACATTTCCTTTTCCGCCTTTTCCTTCGTCATACAGGTGGCAATTTGACCTGATACGTGGAGCACCAGTCCCAGCGGCTTGGTGCCTGACGTTGCCAATCTTTGCGTCGGACCTGCTTTGGTTGCTCCCGGGAGCAGCCACCCGGCATCACCGATGGTTGCGACGCCGTTATCCCCTCCCTCACACCTTCCCCACCTTGCGGAAGGCACGGAAGAAATGCAGGTCACGGTAGGCGAAACGGTCTCCGGCCAGTTCCTTGATGGGGCCGAGGTTTTCAAATTGGCCGGCCGATTCAAAGATGGCGGACAATTCCTTGAGTTGCGCGGGCTGGAGAAATTGTTCCGGCTTCAGGTCGTCCGCGCGGCCCGCCATGATGGCATTGCCGAGATGGCTGGCGATGGTGCTTTCGGCAAGGTTGCGCTGCTGGGCGAGGGTAGTCAGATCCTGCATGCCGCTGCGGTAAAGCCGCAGGGTTTCGGCGATGGTGTCGGTGACCGCCGCCGGCTCCATCGAAGCTGGCTTGGGGGCGGCCGGGCTGCCGGAGGTCGCCCGTGGAACGGCCTTCGGGGCTGCTCCGAAGTTTTGCCGTGGATTGGACGACAGATGATGCCGCACCACCGCCGTAAAGGCCGCGCCGAAGTCCACCAGCTTCTGTTGGCCCACCCCGGGGATGCGGGCGAACTCCGCTTCGCTGACCGGATAGGCACTGGCCATGTGCCGCAGCGCGACATCTCCAAAAATAACATAAGGCGGCACGCCGCGCACTTCCGCCAGCTCGCGCCGCAAGGCCCGCAGGGAGTGGAAAAGCATGTCATCACAATCAATATCACCGGCTTTGGAGGGCGCCTGGTTCCGCTTCCTTGCCTCCGCCGCCGGGAGGGGACGGGTCAGGGTGAATTTGATACGGGCCTTCAAGGCTTTGACCCCCTGCTCGGACACACTGATGGTGGTGCCCATGCCCACCGCCATGGCCTGGAGAAACCCCATGCGCGTCAACTCGCGGCCAATCGCCTGCCACTCCGGACGCGACATCTCCTTGCCGATCCCATAGGTGCTGAGGTTCTGGTGATTCTGTTTGAGAATCTTTTCATTGTTGGCCCCGCAGAGAATATCGCAGTAGTGGCCGAGGCCAAATTGCCAGCGGCTGGCCTGGTTGGCCCGGAGCACGCAGGAGAGCAGTTTCTGGGCAACGAGGGTGCCATCAAAACTTTGGCGCGGGGACTGGCAATTGTCGCAGCCCCCGCAATTGGGTTCCGGATATTCCTCACTGAAGTAGTTCAGCAACAGCGCCCGGCGGCAGGACGAGGCTTCGGCATAATGCACCACCTGGTCCAACAGATGACGGGCCCGCGCGGCCTCGGCCGGGTCCGTGATTTCATCGATGAATCCCATGTGCTTGGCCGCGTCGCCCGCATTGAAAAGGAGCAGACACTCCCCGGGCAAGCCATCGCGTCCCGCCCGGCCGGTTTCCTGGTAGTAGCCTTCCAGGTTTTTCGGCATGTCATAATGGATGACAAAGCGGACATTGGGTTTGTTGATCCCCATGCCGAAGGCGATGGTGGCGCACATCACCCTGACACGGTCGCGGAGATACTTTTCCTGATTGCCCGCCCGCTCCGGCTGCTCCAGGCCGGCATGATAGGGCAGGGCCGCGATGCCATCCGAGCTGAGACGCGCCGCGAGGGCCTCCGTCCCCTTCCGGGACAGGCAATAAATGATGCCGCTGTCCTCGGGTCGTTGGCGTAGAAACTTCAACACCTGCTCATAGGCCCCAGCCTTCTGGGCCACCCGGTAGGTGAGGTTGGGCCGGTTGAAGCTGGCCGTGAACCGCTCCGGCTGGCGCAAGGCAAGGTGATGTTCGATATCCTCCCTCACCTGATCCGTCGCCGTGGCGGTGAGGGCGATGAAGGGCACGTCAGGCAGCACTTCCCGCAGGCGGGGCAGCTGCCGGTATTCCGGGCGGAAGTCGTGACCCCATTCGCTGATGCAATGCGCTTCATCGATGGCAATGCGGTCAATCCTCCACTTCTGGAGATCTGAGAGGAAACCATCCAGCATGATGCGCTCCGGGGCGGCGTAGAGCAGCCGGTAACGCCCTTCATGCAGGCCACGGAGCCGGTGGCGTGATTCAGCGGCATCCAGGGTGGAATTCAAAAACGTGGAAGGAATCCCCGCCGCGGTGAGCTGATCCACCTGATCCTTCATCAGCGCGATGAGCGGGGACACCACCAGTGTCAGCCCCTGCCCCGCCATGGCCGGCAATTGGAAACAGAGCGATTTCCCGCCCCCCGTCGGCAGCAGCGCGAGGACATCCCGCCCCGCCATGGTGGCCGTGATGATTTCCTGCTGCAGCGGGCGCCAGGAATCATACCCAAAGTGATCTTTGAGCAGGTGCAGCAGGCGTTCGCTGGGAGGGGCGGTCATCCTGGCATGATGGGGAGATGAGGCGTGGAAACAAGGGGCGATGCGGATGCCGTCCCTGAGCCGGGTTTCCGTGCGGACGAAGGATCAGCGGGAATCAGGACCTGGAATCACTTTCCAATCCGGAAACGACACCGAAACCGTCTGGTTTTCCGGAAGGGCCGGAAAGTCGAACGAGGCCTTGGATTTGACGGGCAGGGATTTGCCTGAAACCTCCAGAAACACCGCTCCCGTCAAGTCTTCCCCTCTGATCCACCACGACAGGGAGACAAGGGCCGGCCCCGGCCCTGACAGAACTGAGTCCGGCAGAAAAGGCCCCAGATAACGGTCGGCCGGAGTCCCCTTTTCCGGGCGCAACACCACCAGGGGCGGTTCGAGGCGGACCGCTGTGGAGCCACTTTGTTGGAAGCGGGCGGCCAAAACAAGCTGGGCGCCCCGGCCTTCACGGCGCAGGGTCAGGCTCTGGACCTCAACCTGGAGGGAAACCGCGGGCGGGGCGATGCGGGAAGAAGCGGCGTGATTCCGGGAGTGACGCCAGGCCGTGACGCCAGCGATTCCGGTGATCAGAAAACCGGCGGGGATCAGGAGTTTCCGGAGGACTGGTGGCGGAGGTTTCACGGAGTCTGGTCAGGCTTGAGGCAGATGATCCCGGCGGTTCCACCGGAGGATGGCATTCCCATGCACAACTTCCGCCCGGGAGGGCTCAGGCGAAACCCGTTTTACACCGACAATTTTATTCCCATTCGATGCTCGCCGGTGGCTTGGTGGAGATGTCGTAGAGCACCCGGTTGATGCCTTTGACGCCGTTGAGGATGGCATTGCTCACCAGTCCCAGGAATTCCCAGGGGAGCTTGGCGAAATCGGCGGTCATGGCGTCTTCACTGGTGACAGCGCGCAGGGTGACGGCAAATTCGTAACTGCGTTCGTCGCCTTTCACGCCCACGGTCTTGACGGGGATCAGACCACAGTAGGCCTGCCAGACTTTGTCGTAGTGGCCGTGTTCCTTCAGCATCCGCATGAAGATGGCGTCGCCCTCGCGGATGATGCGCAGTTTTTCCTCCGTGACCTCTCCAGGGCAGCGGACCGCGAGGCCGGGGCCGGGGAAGGGATGGCGGTGGAGGATGTCGTAAGGGATGCCCATGGTGGCCCCGAGGGCGCGGACTTCGTCCTTGAACAATTCAGCGAGGGGCTCCAGCACACGGCCTTCCTTGTGCAGGTCCATGATGCGGTCCACCCGGTTATGGTGGGTCTTGATTTTGCTGGCGATGGAGCCGCTGGTGGCGCTTTCGATCACGTCAGGATACAGCGTGCCCTGGGCGAGGATATCCACGTTGGCGGCGGCTTCCCAGAAGACATCGAGGAAGTTATTGCCGATGATGGTGCGCTTTCTCTCGGGATCGGTTTCGCCGGCCAGCGCATTCAGGAATTGGTCCGCCGCGTCGATGGTTTCGAGGTTCACCCCGAGCTGGGTGAACTGCTTCTGGACTTCGGCGACTTCGTTGAGCCGGAGCAGGCCATTGTTCACAAAAATGGCGCGGTGCGGCACTCCGGATTCCTTGAGCAGCACGGCGAGAACGGTGCTGTCCACGCCGCCGGAGACGCCGCAGACGACTTCATGGCCGGTGCATTTTTCGCGGATTTTCGTGATCAGCTCCTGCTTGAAATCTTCTATCAGGAATGGTTTCGCATCCGTAGCGAGGGCGAGGAAGTTCTTCAGGATGATGGAACCCTCGTGCGAGTGGCTGACTTCCGGGTGGAACTGGATGCCGAAGATTTCCGGGCCGAATTGCAGGGCGACCGGGACCCCGTCCTGGTTTTTGCCCAGCACGGCGGCGCCAGGCGGGGGCTGTTTCACGGTATCGCTGTGGCTCATCCAGATTTGCGCGGAGGGGCTCAGGCCGGCAAAGAGGGAGTTGTCGATGCAGGGAACGAGCTGAGCGGGGCCGTATTCCCGGGTGTTGCCGGGAGCGACAACTCCGCCCAGTTTTTTGGACAGCAGCTGCATTCCATAACACACTCCGAGAATGGGGATTTCCAGCCCGAGCAGGTAGTCGAGATCAATGTCAGGAGCACCTTCCTCCGTGACACTGCGCGGCCCGCCGCTCAGAATGATGGCGGCAGGGGTGCCGGTCTGCTTCAGCTCGTGGGGTTGATAGAGGCGTGAGAAAAAACCCTGCTCCCGGATACGGCGCACGATGAGTTGGGTGTATTGCGAGCCGAAGTCGATGACGGCGATGTGTTGGGAATCCATGGGGGAAAGTTTGCAGTTTTCAGTATTTCAGTTTTCAGCAGCCGTCGGTTTGCCGCTGACAATCAGGACAAATCGTTTCCGGTCACCCTGGGCCTCACAGGCTCTGGTAGTTCACCGGTTCCTCGGTGACCACGATGTCGTGCGTGTGGCTCTCGCGGAGCCCGCCGGCGGTAATGCGGACAAACTGGGCGCGGGCGCGGAGTTCGTGGAGATTGGCCGCACCGACGTAACCCATCCCGGAGCGGAGACCGCCCATGAGCTGGAAAACGACTTCTCGCAGGCGGCCCTTGAAGGGAACGCGGCCTTCCACGCCTTCGGCGACCAGCTTGCCGCTGGCGTTTTGGCCGTATCGGTCGCTGCTGCCGGCGCGCATGGCCTTGAGAGAACCCATGCCGCGGTATTCCTTGAAGGTGCGGCCCTGGTAATTGACCATGTTGCCCGGGCTTTCGCTGGTGCCAGCCAGCAGGGATCCCAGCATGACAAGATCGGCGCCGCCGGCGAGGGCTTTGACGATATCCCCGGAATAGCGGATGCCGCCATCGGCGATGATTGCAACGCCCTTGCCCTGCGCATAGTTCGCCACGTTTTGGATGGCGGTGAATTGGGGCACGCCTACCCCGCTGATGACGCGGGTGGTGCAGATGGAGCCGGGGCCGACCCCGACTTTGACGGCACTGACGCCGGAGTCTATCAAGTCTTTGGCGCCCTGTTCGGTCACCACATTGCCCGCGACGACCGGGAGGTCACCATACGCTTTTTTCAATTGCCGGACCACTTCCATGACGCGGGAGGTGTGGCCGGTGGCGGCGTCGATGAAGAGGGCATCGGTGCCGGCTTCCACCAAGGCGGCGGCACGCTCAAAACAATCACCGCCCACGCCCACCGCAGCGGCGACCAGGAGGCGGCCGCGTTTGTCCTTGGCGGCGTTGGTGAACATCTCGCGCTTTTTGATATCCTGGGTGGTGATCATCCCGGCCAGTTTGCCGTTGGCATCGACCAGCGGGAGTTTTTCAATGCGGCGGTCAAACAAAATGGCGCGGGCTTCCTCCGAAGTCGTGCTCGCCGGCGCGGTGACGAGGCGGTCGCGGGGAGTCATGACGTCCCGCACCGTCGCTTTGGCGTCCTGCATGTACCAGACATCGCGGCTGGTGACCATGCCCGCCAGATTGCCCTCGTCGTCCACCACGGGGAAGCCGGCTACACCGCGCTGGTCCATGATGATCATCAGCTCAGCCAGGGTAAGCTCCGGGCGCACCGTGAAGGGCTGATCGATCACGGTGTTCTCCGAACGTTTCACGCGGCGCACCTGATCGGCCTGTTGGGCGATGGGCATATTCCGGTGGATCACTCCCAGACCGCCTTCCCGGGCGAGGGCGATGGCCAACTCGGCTTCCGTCACCGTGTCCATGGCGGACGAGATGACCGGGATGTTCAATTCGAGGCCGGGAGCCAGCCGTGTTTTGAGGTCTGCCTCGGCAGGCAGAATCTCCGTCAGTTGCGGGACCAGCAGGACGTCGTCAAAGCTGAGTCCGAGAGGAATGGCGTCAATCATAAAGGTAGTCGGCCCGGTTGGCGTGGCCTTATACCCTCAGCGCTGTCATTCACCGGGCGGGCAGTGTCAAACGGAAGAATCGCCCCCGGATCAGGATTCCCCGTCGGGAAATGGGCAAAGGCTCCGTTGCCGCCGAGGATGAGTGTGAGCGAAATCATAAGTTGGGCAAAGTGAATAACTGTTTTGAGCAGGCTTGATGCCGGAATGCTCCCAGACTCGCGCCGGCCGGGGAACCCGTGCCATGCCGGCCTTCCGGTCCGATGGAGGAGAAAACGGGACGGTCGGCTTTTAGGTTTTGTTCCGGCGAATCCAGGCGATAGTCACTGAATGCCCGCATCGTCTCCCCCCCCGGTGACCCTGCGTCCCCGGCGCTGGGGACGCCGGTTGGCGTTGGGTTTGGGGGCAGCCGCGCTGCTGGTGGCAGGCCTTGGCACCGCGGTCTGGGTGAGCCGGGTGAGCTTGGTGAACCGCTGGCTGGCCGATGGCCACGGAGTCTGGCGGGTGAACGTGACCGGCTTGGAGCTCAAAGGCAGCCAGATCGAGATGACGGGACTCCGCGTGTCTCATGCGGACCAGGCGGAATCCGTTTTCTCAGCCGAAAAAGTTCAGGTGGGGGGCGACTGGAGGGCTTGGAAGCGCGGGCAACTGGGAGCCGTCCGGGTGGAGTCGCCCGCGGTTTATTGGAGGGCGGGGCTGCGGTCCGGCCCCGGCACCCCGGAGGCCGCGACGGGATCGGGTCCCTTGGTCACCTGGGACTCGCTGCAAATTGTGCAGGGCAGGATCGACGTGGCGGATCCCGGAAGTTATTCCTTTACGGGACAGATCACCGGCGAGGGAGGGGCTGGGGCATGGCATGAAAATGGACGGCTGTCCCTCACTCCACAGGATCTGACATTACTCGATCCGGCGTATGCCATGACTCTGTCAGGCGGCCCGGTTGGTTCCGTGGAAGTCCATGCCTCCCGGCTTGATCTGCAAGGATCCCTGGATGCCGGCACGGGCACTCTTTCGATCACCCGCGCCCTGCTGGCGGGAAGCC
>JAYUWQ010000792.1:0-8264 GCA_043753485.1 bacterium | reverse complement strand
ATCTGCCCCGCATCGCGAAAATGGCGGACAAGTTTGCCTTCGTGCGCAGCGTGGTGGGAGCCAAGGACCGGCACGAATCCTTCCAATGCGTCACCGGCCGGCTCAACGATAATGTGCCTCCCGGCGGCTGGCCCGAAATTGGCAGCATCGTCTCCACCCTGGAAGGGGCCGGGGCGGCGGTGCCGGGTTACGTCAATCTCTCGCCGAAGATGCAGCACACCCCCTACAATCAGGGGCGCACCAGTTTCCTCGGAGTGGCCCACGCGCCGTTCATGCCGATGGGAAGCGTGAAGGATGACATGACCCTCAATGGCATCACGCTGGAACGGCTCGCCGACCGGCGCGGGCTGCTGAATGCCTTTGACGGCTTCCGCCGCGGGGCCGATGCCTCCGGGGCCATGGCCGGAGTGGACGCCTTCACGGAACAGGCTTTCGACATCCTGACATCCTCCCGGCTGCTCAAGGCGCTCGATCTTTCCGATGAGGACCCCAAACTCCGCGAACGCTATGGCAAGGGGACTGACAAAATCCAGGGCGATGCCGCACCGCGGCTCAATGAACAGTTTCTCCTGGCCCGGCGCCTCGTCGAAGCCGGAGTGAGGGTCGTGACGCTCAGTTACAGCTTCTGGGACTGGCACGGGCAGAACTTCAAGATTGCCAAGGACAATCTGCCGGACTTTGACCAGGCCATCAGCGCGCTGGTGCAGGACCTGCATGACCGCGGCATGGACCGCGATGTCACCGTCCTCGCGTGGGGCGAGTTTGGCCGCAGCCCGCGCATCAATGCCGGCGGCGGGCGGGACCACTGGCCCAATGTCTCGTGTGCCCTGCTGGCCGGAGGCGGCATGAAAACCGGCCAGGTCATTGGAGCCACTGACCGACTGGGCGGGGAAGCGGCGGACCGGCCGGTTCACTTCCAGGAAATTTTCGCCACGCTTTATAACAATCTTGGCATCAACCCGAACACCACCACCGTGCCCGACCTGACCGGACGGCCGCACTTCCTCGTGGATGGCCAGTTCCAACCCATGAAGGAGGTGGTCTCATGAAAATGCGCTGGAACGTTTTATTGATGGCAGCCGCATGGCCCGCCTCCGCCGGAGCCGCGGGGCTGGAAATCCACCACGGCGCCCCGGCCGGATCGCCGGGGCTCCTGACCGGAGCCGATGCCGTGCTGCAGCTTCTGGTGACCGCCACCGATGCCCCCGGACGGCAGAGCGATGCCACCCGTGCCGTTTCCTGGAAAGTGGAACCCGAGGGACTTCTGAGGATCTCCCCGGCCGGCCGGGCCACCCCTCTCCGGGATGGCACCGCCACTCTCACCGCCAGCAAGGACGGAGCGCAGGCCACGGCCGCGATTATCGTGAAGGGCGCCGCGGCCAACCGTCCGCTGCACTTCGCCAATGACGTGGTGCCGGTCATGACCAAATACGGGTGCAATGGCGGCGGCTGCCATGGCAAGAGTGAGGGGCAGAATGGCTTCAAACTTTCCCTGCTGGGTTTCGAACCCGGCGAGGACTACGAGCACCTCGTGCATGAATCGCGCGGCCGCCGTCTGTTCCCGGCCGCCCCGGAAAGCAGCCTGCTGCTGCTGAAAGGCACCGGGGAAATGCCGCACGGTGGCGGGGCCCGCATGGAGCGCGGATCCCCTGACTATCAAATGCTGGTGCGCTGGATGGAACAAGGGATGCCCAAAGGAGATCCTGCCGCCCCCGTGCCGGTGCGCCTCGCCATTTTTCCCCAGGAACGCCTGCTCGCCCCTGATGCGGATCAGCAACTCCAGGTGACGGCCCACTATTCGGACGGTTCTTGGCGGGATGTCACCACCCAGGTGCAGTATGATAGTGGCGCCAAGGAAATGGCCACGGTCACGCCTTCCGGACTGGTGCACACCGCCCAGCAACCCGGGGACGCCGCAGTGATGATCCGTTATATGGAATTGGCCGGAGTCTTCCGCGTCACCATTCCACTGGGCGCCCCCCTCGGGGAATTTCCGCCGGAACGGAATTTCGTGGATCAGCATGTCTTCGCCAAACTGCGCACTCTCGGCCTGCCGCCGGCCGCCCTCAGCGATGATGCCACTTTCCTCCGTCGTGTCACGATCGATATCACCGGCCGCCTGCCCAGACCGCAGGAAGCAGAGGCCTTCGCCAGCGATCCCTCCCCTGACAAACGTACCGCGCTGGTGGACCGTCTGCTCGCCTCGCCCGATTACGCTGAATACTTCGCCTCGAAATGGTCGGCCCTGCTGCGTAACAAACGTTCAGACCGGCCCGCCTATGGCACCCAGGCCTTCTACTCGTGGATCCGGGACAGCCTGAACCGGAACCGTCCCTTCAGTGAATTGGCCGCAGGCATCGTGTCCGCCTCCGGCACCATCAGCACCTCGCCGCCGGTGGCCTGGTACCGGGCGGTGCAGAAACCGCAGGACCAGATGCAGGACATCGCCCAGGTCTTCTGCGGGCAACGGCTGCAGTGCGCCCAGTGCCATCATCACCCTTACGAGAAGTGGAGCCAGCAGGATTATTTCGGACTCGCCGCATTCTTTTCCAAGGTGGGCCGCAAAGCGTCGGATCAACCGGCCGAGGAGGCGATAATCCACCAGTGGGGTGAAGCCTCCGCACAGAATCCCCGCACCGGTAAACCGGTGAAACCCACCACCTTGGGGGGCCAACCCCTGCAGCTCGAGCCGCAGGAGGACCCGCGGGGAGCTCTCGCGGCCTGGCTCACCGCACCGGAAAATCCCTTCTTCGCCCGCATGTTCGCCAACCGGTATTGGAAGCACTTCTTCAGCCGCGCGCTCGTGGAACCTGAAGACGATCTGCGGATCACCAACCCGCCGGTGAATCCGGCCCTGCTCGACGCCCTTGAGGCCTCGTTCATTCAGAGTGGATTCGATATGAAGGCCTTTATCCGCACCCTCTGCACCAGCAGCACCTATCAACTTTCCAGTTTCCCGAACGAGCACAATGCCACCGACCGCCAGAACTTCAGCCGCTTCTATCCACGGCGGCTCCAGGCCGAGGTTCTGCTGGATGCCATCGACACCGTCAGCGGCCTCGCCTCACGTTTCCCGGGACAACCGGTGGAGCGGCGTGCGGTGGCCCTGCCGGACGACAGCTTCAACGGTTCCAGTTATTTCCTGACCGTGTTCGGGCGTCCGGAAAACACCAGTGCCTGCGAGTGTGAACGCACTCAGGACAGCAGCCTGGCTCAAAGTCTCCATCTGCTGAACTCCAAAGGCATCCAGGAAAAACTCACCGCCCCCGCCAGCCGACCGGCCCAACTCGCTGCAGATCCCCGGCCTGTGGAGGAAAGGGTCCAGCAGTTATTTGTCATGGCCTACGGGCGTCCTCCGGAGGCCTCTGAAACCACCAAGGCCCAGGCCTATCTTACGCAGAAGAAGGGCGAAGCCGGGGCCTGGGAGGACTTGGTCTGGGCCCTCCTCAACACCAAGGAATTCCTCTTCAATCACTGAAGGCTGCCCATGTTGATGCGAACCCCTGCTTCCGTCCGCCGGTTCCTGGCGGCCATGGCCTGTGTGGCCTCTCCCGCCCTGGGCCAACTGCCCACCACCCGGCTGGATGCCGTTTTCCCGCCCGGCCTCCAGGCCGGCAGCGACACCACCGTGGCCTTGACCGGCCTTGATCTGGCAGAGGTGGACCGTCTGGTCTTCAGCGACGCCGGTTTGTCAGCCGTGCATGGCGAAGGTTTGAATTTCAAAGTCACCGCGAGCGCCGGGATCCAGCCTGGGCTTTACGAGGTCCGTGCGGCCGGGCGTTATGGCATCTCTGCCAGCCGCCTGTTCGCGGTCGGCACCCTGCCCGAACTTCTGGAATCCGGACCCCACGACTCTCCGGAAAAAGCCCTGCTCCTGACCCTTCCCATTACCGTCAATGGAACCACCGGAACGGATGCTGCGGACTATTTCCGCTTCGCGGCCTCCAAAGGCCAACAGTTCCTTCTGTCCTGCGCCGCCGAGCGGATCGATTCGCCCCTGAACACTGTCCTGACACTCTTCGATTCGGCCGGCCGCGAGCTGTCCACCGCCCACCGCACCCATAGTGGTGATGCGATCATCGACTTCACCGCACCACAGGATGGCGAGTTCGTGCTGAAGCTCCACGACATGGTCTGGCAGGGCGGAGCCGACCACGTTTACCGGCTCACCGCCGCACCGGCCGGGGCCGGGGCCGATGGTGGAGAACCTGCGCTGCCCCTGTCAGGTGCGGTCTGCGATTGGATGCCGCAACAGCCCCTGACCGCATTCAGGGAGGCGGCTCCCCAGTCCACTGCCGCCCATCAGTTGGTCCTGCCCACCGTAGTGGCGGCCGCCCCCGGTTCCCAGGACTGGTTTGAATTCACCGGCACCAAGGACCGCAAAGTCATGATCGACGTCCTCAGCCACCGTCTGGGACACCCCTCCGACTGGGTGCTCCAGGTGTTCAAGATCACCCGGGATGCGGCGGGTCAGGAGAAAAGCGAACGGATCGCGGAATTTGATGACACGGCGGCGCCTGCCGGCGCGGAATCCCTGAGCCTGGGAAGCCGGGATCCCTCGGGCAGCCTCGTCTGCGCGGAGAACACGGTTTACCGGCTGCAGTTGACAGACCGGTTCCAGGCCAAAAAACCTTGGCGGCTAGTGCTGCGTGATCCCCAGCCGGGATTTTCCGTGGTCGCCTTTTCCGAAAGCCCCGCCACCAAAGGCCCGGCCCTGCACCGCTGGAGTCCGCTGCTGCGCCGGGGAGGCAGTTCCCTCGTCCAGGCCGCAGTGCTGCGGCGCGATGGCTTCGATGCGCCTGTCACCTTGCGGATGGAAGGTCTGCCGGAGGGAGTGAGCGCCGGGGAAGTCACCTTGCCCAAAGGGGTTTCGACCGCCTCCCTCATCGTAAGGGCCGCGCCCGGCGCCAAAGCCTGGAATGGCCGGATCCGCCTTACTGGCACCTCGGGGGAAACGGTGGTGGCCGCCCGCGAGGCCATTCCGCGCTGGACGGTGGGCAACCGCGCCGCGGAGCGCGTGAGCCTGCGTCTCAGCTCCGAGGGCTGCGTCCTCGCCGTCACCGAAGCGGAAGCCGCTCCGCTGCTGGTGGAACCGGCCGAGCAGAAAATCTATGAGTCCTCGCTCGCCGGCAGCATTGAGGTGCCGGTCAAATTCACCCGCGATGCCAGCCTCAAAGGATTTAAAGGCGAATGGGAGGCCGTCCTGATGGGGATGCCAGGCTTGCGTCAGGCACCAGTCGTCAAGCCCGCCGCGGATGCCAGCGAGGCCAGGCTGGTACTCGATTTGAAAACCAGGGATGGCAATGCCTTTACTCCCGGAAACTGGACCATCCAAGCCTCGGCCCGTGGCATCATCCTCTGGCAACCGAACGACAAGGATCCAGTCCGGGAACTGGCGGAATCGGCTTATTCCGCTCCCATTCAACTGCACATCGACCCGTCGCCGGTGCGGCTGACCGGTCCCGCCACCCTGACCGTGGCCCCTGGTGGCAAGGTGGAGATGCCGCTCAAACTGGAAAGGCGTTATGGGTTTGCTGGAGCGGTAACGATTGAATTGGCGGTGCCGTCCGGCATCAAGGGGATCACCGCCGCCGCCCTGACGGCCGCCCCGGAAAACGCGGAGGCAAAGTTAGTGATCGAGGCTGCCGCAGATGCCCCCTTGGGATCCCAGTCCTGCACCCTGCAGGCCAAATGCCAATGGAATGGTGAAACCCTGCCGTGGAGCATTCCCGTGAATTTGGAGGTAAAACCATGACCCGATTGATTCCCGCGGCCCTCGCTGCCCTGACTTTTTCCGCCAGTGGTGCCCCGCTCGGTATTGTGGACCTGAAACGGGACACCCCGGTCGATTTTGCCAAGGAGATCCACCCCTTGTTGAAACGGAGTTGCCTCGCCTGCCATAACACTACCAAAGCCAAAGCCGGCCTCAACCTGGAGTCGCCCCAGGCCATCCTCAAAGGCGGCGAGGGCGGACCCGCCGCCACCCCCGGCAAAGGCACGGAAAGCCTCGTGCTGCGCAGTGCTTCCCACCAGGAGGAATCCGCGATGCCGCCGCCTGGCAACAAGGTGAACGCTCCCGACCTCACCCCGGATGAACTCGGACTGCTCAAGCTCTGGATTGATCAGGGGCTCAAGGGCAGTGCGGTCGCAGACCAGGTCGCCACCTGGCGAGGATACCCCGCACAACACGCTCCCGTGGCCGCGGCGGCCCTCTCTTCCACCGGCCGCATCGCCGCAGCGGCCCGGGGAAATCAGGTCCACCTGACGGAAATCGCCACCGGTTTGTCCCTGGGAGAGCTCTCCGATCCGGAACTGCAAAAACTGGATCTCTACCAAGGCCGCGCCGTGGCTGATCGCGACGCCGTGATGGCGGTCGCCTTCGGCAGCGATGACCTGCTGGCGACTGGCGGATACCGCACCGTGCGCCTGTGGCGGCGGGCTCCCCTGGCGGAACAGGGCACCCCCCTGGCCATGCCGGCCGACGTAACCAGTTTCACCTCCACCTCAGCGCAGGCAGCGGCGGGGTCCGCTGATGGAGCGATCCGGATCTGGGACCCCTCGGCGGAGCAACCTTCCCTCAAGGAATTCAAAGAGCACACCGCAGCTATCAAATCCCTCTGCTTTTCACCGGACGGCCAGTTCCTTGTGTCTGCGGCGGCCGACCGCACGGTGCGGGTGTGGGACGTGGCTTCGGGGACCCCGGTCTTCCGGACGGAATCGCCAGGCGAAATCACCGCCCTGTGTTTTCTCAAAGGAGGCACCGAACTTGCCGCCGCCTTTGCCGATGGGATGCTGCGCCTTTATCCTTTTTCCAAGGACGCCCCCGCCGCGGCACCGGCCGCCCTGCGCGAGTGGAAACTCGGCGATCAGGCTGCCGCCACCCTATCCGCTCCCGACCCCGCCGGCACCTGGCTGCTCTGGACCAACCAGGAGCCGGTGCTGCACCTGACGGATTCCACCGACGGGAAACGGGTGGCCGATGTCGCGTTGGAAAATCCCGCCCAGGCCGCCATCACCCGCGCCGAGGGACTTCTCAAGGCCGCCCAACGCCACCTTGAAGGCCGGAAGGCCAGGCTTGCCGCCGCCACTGAAGCGGTGAAGAAGGAATCGGAGAACCTCCGCGCCACCCATCAAGGGCAGGAAAAAACCCGCGCCGACTGGCAGCGGAAACTGGGGCTCGCCCGCACCGCCGAAACCGCCCTCCGGATTGTCCCCGGAGACAAAGGGCGCCAGGACGCCGCCAACAAGGCCAGCGGGGAGGCCTCGACCGCTGAACGGGCCTTCACCGATGCCCGCACCAACGCCGAGCTGGGGGTTCGCCTTACCGGACAGGCCATGCAGGTACAAGCGGCCTCCGAAGGGTCAACTGCCGCCGCAGAAACCACCGTCGCGGAAAACACCGCCACCCTGGAAAGCCTGAAAAAGGCCCTGGGGCCGGTTCCGCCCCCGCGATCCATCACCCTGCTTGATGGCGGCAAGGTCGCGCTGATCTCCCTCGATGATGGCCGCCTCCAATGGCATAGCCTGGCCACCGGAGAACTCCTGGATGCCACCGAAGGCAGCGCCCCCGGTCTCACCCTCCTGACAACAGCCAACAACCAAGTCCTCGCGGCCCGCGCCGACCAGAAGGTGGTCCGGCTGCCCTCCCGCCGTCCGTTTGTGATGGACCGACTGATCGGCAAACCTGACGATGCCGGGACCCTCACCAACCGGGTCACCGCGTTGAGTTTCTCTTCCGATGCCCGGCTGCTCGCGACCGGCGGAGGGGTGGCCTCCCGCAGCGGCGAAGTGAAGGTCTGGAACACGACGGACGGCACCTTACTGCTCAACCTCCCCGACCCGCATTCCGATACCGTCAACGCCCTGGCCTTTTCACCTGACGATTCGCTGATTGCCACCGCGGGGAGCGACCGCTGGGCCCGGGTCTTTCAAGTGGCCGACGGACGCCGCACCACTTCCTTGGAAGGACACAGCGGCCAGGTGCTCAGCATTGCCTGGCGGAGCGATGGCCTGGCCCTCGCCACCGGGGGCGCCGACAAAACCCTGCGCTTCTGGGATCTGTTGGATGGCAAACAAACCCGCAGCATCACCAGTTTCACCAAGGAAGTCAGTGCCGTCTCGTGGCTGGGCACCGGCGATACCGTGGCCAGCGCCAGCGGTGATGCGGCCGTCCGCCTAAATGAAGAGGCATTGCCCGGAGCCAAAAGTTTCTGCTTTGCCCTCGCCTCCGACCCCTCCGGCTCCCTCGTCGCGGCCGGCGGGGA
>JAYUWQ010000791.1:0-8265 GCA_043753485.1 bacterium | reverse complement strand
CCTGGGCGGCCGTGAAAGCGGAAGCCCCGGCCCTCGCTAAAATCAGCATCGAGCGCACCCGCGATGAATTCATCAAGATCATGCTGCATCCGAACCGGGTGCGCGGGCTCGACCTGCTCGATAAAAGCGGTCTCCTGACCTGCATCATCCCGGAGATGGAAGCGTTGAAAGGCTGTGAGCAGCCGCCGCAATTCCACCCCGAAGGCGACGTCTGGGTGCACACCCGGCTCATGCTCAGTCTCCTGCCGGAAACGGTCAGCATTCCTCTCGTGCTCAGCGTGCTGCTGCATGATATCGCCAAACCCGCCACCCACACCATTGATGAAACCGGCCGCATCCGCTTCAATGGACACGATGACCTCGGTGCCCGGATGACGGGCGAGATCCTGCGGCGGATGAAGTTCTCCAATGACATCATCGATGCCACCGTGGAGGCGGTGCTGCAGCACATGAAATTCATGCACGTGAAGGAAATGCGCACCTCCCGCCTGAAACGCTGGATGGCCCATCCCACCTTCGACGACCAGATGGCGCTGCACCGGGTCGACTGCCTTGGCTGCCATGGAATGCTGGACAATTATGAATTCCTCCAGGCCAGGCAGCAGGAATTCGCCAATGAGCCCGTAATTCCACCGCCGCTCCTGACCGGTCACGACCTGATGGCCGCCGGTTATGCACGTGGACCCGAAATCGGACGCCTCCTGACACTCGTCCAGGACCAGCAATTGGAAGGCGCTCTGACCACCAAAGAAGCCGCGCTGGCGTGGTTGCGTGCGGAAGTCCCGCCAGCAGCGGACCCAACCGGGGCTTGACCGTGGCCGGGCAGTTTACCCTAAAAAAGACGCTGCCGGGCCACAGCCGGAGCGCAGCGGAGACAGCCGAAGGCAAATGGCAGGAACCCCTCATGCTGCGGCTCATGAAAATACTTGGCATCGGCCTCATCAACACCTTCGCCCTGCTCGCCACTATCGGCGACATCCACCGCTTCGCCCGTCCGGAGCAGCTCGTCGCCTACCTTGGCTTAAGTCCCGGCCAGCGGCAAAGCGGCCAAGGCAAGGACATCCGCCTTGGCGTCCGCAAACGTGGCCGGGGAGACCTGCGCCACCTCCTCATCCAGGGAGCCCACGCCGTCCTGCTGGGTAAAAAGCTCCGGGCCGAACTCGCCCTCCCCGGTACTCTTGATGACTGCCTCGCCCACTTTCTACAAAAACTCCAACCGCTCACCGCCGACGGCCTGATGCCGAGGGAAAAAAGCCCTGGAGCGTAAAGAAAAACCTTGAATGACTACATGCCTGCCATCCGTGGCCTCCCCCTGCTCCCTGTCCTCTGCCGCCTCCCCTCACTTCCCCAGCCCCGCCAGCAACTTCACCTTTAGCAGAAAAATAACACATGGGAACCTGGAACCACGGCAACCTCGATTGCGACTCCGCTTCCGACATCCTCTACGAGCAATCAAAGGAATTGGTCGACGAGACGTTGAAGCTCGCTGGATCGGAACTCGCATGCGAATACGATGATTACGATTACGCCAAGCTGTTCGTGAATTTCGAAGTTCTCTTTGCCCTGGAGCAAGCTCAACTCCTGCGCTACTATCCCAATCCGGGGCGAGTCGCCGAACTGAAGGATTCGTATTTGGCGTCTTGGGATGCCTGCACGGACGAAAATGGCAACGGGTGGGATCATCGTCGTGCGGTAATCGCGGAGTCGTTCGATCGCTTCAGATTGATTTGCCAGAAGGAGCAGCGGCGAAGGGACGACATGCCCCACTGGGTCGAGGTTAAGGCTCCATCTGTTTCAGAGCTTTCCAGAGATCTCGCCCTATCTCCTCACAACGTCTTCGGAGATCTCCACATTTCGCTTCCCACCACATGGCAGGCTCAGACTTCAGCTGGTCCTTCCGAGGTTCCAGCGTCTACGCTTACTCATAGTCTTCTCGATCATTCCTCAGGTCGATACTCGGTGGGCAACCATCACTTTACTGTAGAGCGGGTTTTTCTCGCGTCAGGCGTCGCGCTGGCTCCAGACGTCGAACGCCCGGATTATCCGTATCTTCTCATGGCTCGGCTTCGCGTCGCAGATGGCAGCGGGATGCCCAATGTGAAGGGCCTCGTTTGTGACACTAAAGAAGTATTGTCACCGGGATTTCAAGGTGAGGGAGAGCACGTGGGTGGGTCCTTTTACTTCGACAGCCTTGAAGAGTTCGAGTTCCACGGAGTGCAGTCCTTTCGCTGCTTGAAGCCAAGCCCCGGTCGAGGCATGCGCCGGCGACAAAAGGATCTCTATTATCACAAGCACTCTGCAGACATTCTCCTACTGCTTGAGACGGGAAGCATCCAGGACAATGATGATTTTCACTTTCCGGATAAAGTGTTGCTCCAGCACATTGTCGATTCGATGAGGGCAAACCCTAAAACCTGCGACGGGTTGCTGGTGCGCATGCGCCAGTTTTGGGCGCGGGCAGGGAGTAAACGGTCGCGTCCTTCGTGACCTTCTGTTCAAACTCCTCCCCCATCCGTGCCATCCGTAAAATCCGTGCCATCCGTGGGCTCCCATTTTCCCATTTAGGCTAAAAGGCCCGGTCCAGCGGTGGCGCCACGGTTTGGGACATCGCCTCCCCGATCAATTTCCGGCCGGCTTCATCTTTGATATAACGGCGGCTGGCGCGGCACCACCGTTCCGCTTCCTCCGGCTGGCCCAATTCCCGCAAGGTGAGGATAGCCTCCTTCCAGACCTCGACCCGTCCCGGATGCCAGTCCCGCAACCGGCGGTATTCCATCACCGCCTCGTCCAATAACCATTCCGAACGGTAATGCCGGGCCATTCTGAGACTGAAGGGAGGCGCCTCCACTTTGCTGGTTCCCAGATAAATGTAATCAATCAGGTTGGTTATGGGACTGGTTAAAATCCGGTTCGCTTCCGGTGAAATGCAGATGGCTCCCGCAATCAAACTGGCCGCCGCCAGCATTCCCATCCCGGCGCCCCCGACTCCCCCCGCCATTGCGCCCACGAGACACGTCGCGCACAACAAAAAGCAGCCCGTTCCCACTGCATAACGAAGATACTGCGCGACCGTGCTCCCAGTTATTTTCATGCGGCACATTGGCCGGTTTCCCGCAGAAAGTCGATAACATTTTTCTACCGTTTCCCGTCGCCATTGATCAGCCGCGGAGACAGAACCACCCCATCCCCCTCACGCAAACCGCATCACCTTGGCGAGAAAACGCTGGGTCAATTCCTCCCGGGGCGCGCCAAACACTGCCGCGGGCGGGCCGCTTTCGAGAATTTTGCCAGCTGCGATCAGGGCGACCTGATCCGCCACGGCGCGGGCAAATCCCATCTCGTGGGTGCTCAGAATGATGTGCTGTCCGGCGGCGGCCAGTTCCTGGATGAGTTCCAGCACCTCTGCCGTCATCTCGGGGTCCAAGGCGGAAGTGGGCTCATCCAACAGCAGGATCTCCGGACCCGGCGCGATGGCCCGGGCCAGTCCGGCCCGCTGCTGCTGGCCGCCTGACAACTGCGCGGGAAGTTTATCGGCATGGTCCAGCAGGCCAAAACGGTCCAGACAACGCCGGGCCGTTTCCAAGGCGGCCGTCGGGCTTTGGCCATGCACCTTTTCCAGCGGCAGGGTGATGTTCCGCAGGGCGGTGAGGTGGGGGAAGAGGTTGAATTGTTGGAAAAGAAATCCATTCCGCCGCCGCCACGCCTGCAGAGTGGCCGGGTCCTGACCGAGCGTCGTGTCATTGATTTGCAGGGATCCGGAGGTCGCCTGATCCAGCCCGCCGCAGAGCCGCAGGAAGGTGCTCTTCCCCCCCCCGGAAGGGCCGATCAGCACCAGCACGCCCGCCTCCACGGCAAGCGTCAGGCCATCAAGGGCATTCAGCGGGCCATAGGTGCGGATGAGGGAATCGGCGTGCAGCTTCATGAGGGGTGCGACAAGATAGGAGGCCGGCAGAATCAACTGGCGGTGGCGGCTTGGAAGCGGCGTTCCAGCCAGTGGGAAAAGCCGGCGATGGGAAGCGTCAGGATGAGATACCCGAAGGCGAGCGGCAGAAAAGCTTCCACGCCCAGATAGGTCGCGGCGTAAAACGCCCGGATTTCATAGGTGAATTCGCTGATGCTGATGACGCTCAGCAGCGACGAATCCTTGACCAGGGAAACAAATTGCCCCGCGAGGGCCGGCAGGACCCGGCGCAAGGCCTGCGGGAAGACCACATACCGCAGCACCTGCCAACGGCTGAAGCCCACGGCGCGGGCGGAATCCAGCTGCGCCTGGGGAATACTTTCAATCCCCCCGCGCAGGATTTCCGTCAGGTAAGCGCCAGTGAAGACGGACAGCAGCATAATCCCCCCGAACAGCCTGCCCCCGAGTCCCACGCTGTTCAGCACCCGGGTCACCGTGGAGTCGTTGAGCACCACATAATATCCAATCAGAATCAGGCTGAGCAGCGGCATGCCGCGCACGATCTCCACCAACCCCTGGGTAAACCAGCGGATGGATTTCAGCGGGGCCCGCTGCCCCGCGACCAGGACCGCCGCGACCAGGCAGGATCCGATCAGCCCGCCCACCGAAACCACCAAAGATCCGATCCAGCCTTTGTAGAGGGATTCACGGTATCGCCACAACGCCTCATGGCTGCGGGTCAGATTCAGTCCGGAAAAAATGGTCCAGAATCCCACGCAGACCACCGCGGTCAGCACCAGGGCAGACAGGAGTTCCCAAAGGTGGCGGCGCGACATAGGCAAGGCAGGAGATCAGAAGCAGGCTGCGCACCAACTACGCCGGTGGCGCGGCAAAGCAACCCCTGGCGCGGCTTGGTGGTGGCGACCCTTTTGCTGAACCCGGAATTTTCATGGTCAGTCCAGTGACAGGTGTTGGAAGGTGCCGCTCCCGGTATCATAGATGCCGAAGGAAGGTTCTCCAAAGCGTCCCATGATTTCCCCGGGATTCGCCCACAAGGTGCGGCCTTTTTGGTGGACATATTTCCGGTGATCGTGGCCGGTGAAGACGGCATCGTAGGCTTGGCTCTCCGCCAGCCGCACTCCGATTTCCGGATAGTGGTGCAGCGCGATCTTCCGCCCGTCCACTTCCAATTCCGCCAACGGGGCATGCAGGGTCACGTGAGGGAATTTGCCTGCGACACGGCACAGCAGGAAAATGTCACCGTCGTTGTTGCCAAACACCGCATCCACCGGCCCGGCAAATCCCTCCGCCAACGCGGCCAAGGTAAAGGGGGCACAAAAATCCCCCAGATAAAACAACCGCGCCGCGCCGGACTCCATTACCAGAGTCAGGGCGCGGCCCAGGTTTTCCAGATGGTCATGACAGTCACTCAACACCGCGATTTTCATGAACCACTGAAGGCGCGGGATACCGTTCGCGACAAGTGCAGACCGGGTGCCGGATTCACGGCAGGAATTCCCAGCGTACCAATTGACGCAGGATCAGACGGGGCGGGACGTCCGGGCGGGATTCCCACTCCAGGCGCACCAATGCCCGGCGGGGACGGTTCCATGGCAGGGCGTCGATCATGCCGGCGGCCGCTTCCGCGTGGACCACGAGGGGACTAACGAGGGCCGCGCTGCCCGGAGCCGCCACACGGACCGTCAGCGGGCCGGCCGGGGTGGTGCCGAACGCGTGGGCCCGTTCCACGACCAACCGGAAATCAGCCGCGGGGCTGCCGGGATTGCCTGCAAAGGCGGGGAATCGTTGCATCATTTCCTGTTCGTAGGTTTCCCAATCCAATAGCGGAACGCCATCCACTTCCCGGATCATCAGGTGCAGGAGGAATTCCGCAGGACCGGACACCTTGGCTGGAACGGCAATCACTTTGCCATCCAGCACCTGGGGAACTCCAAGGCTGAGGGCCGCCTCAGGCAGTCCCCCTGCCCGGTAGGCGGTTTCCATCAATGGCTTCACCCTCGCGGCGTCCAGCACGTAGGCGGACTTGGCCGCAGCGTCCGGAGCCGCGAGAAAGGCCTGCAGCATCTGCAGGGCACGGTCACCGGCGGAAGGCGCCAGCTGAGCTGGAGCCAAAACCGGAGCCTGGGGGAGATCGCGGGTTTGACGCATTTTCCAAGTCTTCAAACCCCAGAAGACTCCTCCAGCGAGAGCCACCCCGATGAGCAGCAACAGCCCAAACTGGAGCCATCGGTCAATCCTGAGGGCTTTCCAGCGGCGACGCTGGTTCCGGCTATGGCGGCGCAACTCCTCCGCCCGTTGCCGGGCAGTGGTGCGGTCCAGCACGACCGGATCCATCAAGGACCGGTCCGGTTTCTCCAACGGGGCCTCCGGCTCCGGGCGCAGCGGTGGCACGGGCACCCCGCCCGGGACGTCCCCGGGCGGGGGTGCGGAGTGGACCCGATTCCAAGCCTGACGGATCTGCTCCGCTGTTTCCTCAGGCCGGTCGCCGGGGGGAGACATGGTTAGAGCACGTTGAGTCCGGCCATCACGGCGCGGAGTTCCTCGATTTTCTGCTGGCTCATGGCGATCATTGGCAGGCGGAGTCCGCCATGCATGTGCCCGGCGAGGGACATGGCGGCCTTGATCGGCACCGGGTTGCTGTCCAGCTTCATGAGGGTGCTGAGCAGCGGATAATATTTGAGGTGGAGGGCGCGGGCCGCCGGCAGGTCGTTGGCCAGCGCGGCATTCACCAAATCGCTCATCTGGCGCGGGATCAGATTCCCGGCCACACTGATAACGCCGGTGGCTCCGACCGACATGAAGGGAAGCGTCAGGGAGTCATCACCACTCAGGATGGTGAACCCTTCCGGCACCGCGGCCATGAGTTGATTCACCCGCTCCACGCTGCCGCCGGCTTCCTTGAGGCAGACCACATTGGGGCAGGCCGCCGCCAGACGGACGGTGACATCCACCGGGATGTCGATCCCACACCGGCCAGGCACACTATAGAGGATGATTTTGCACCTGGTGCTGTCCGCCACGGCCTTGAAATGCTGGAACAGGCCTTCTGCGGATGGCTTGTTATAATAGGGTGCCACCTGGAGCACCGCTTCGCAGCCCGCCGCCTCCGCGGAAGCCGTGAGCTCGATAGCTTCATCCGTGCTGTTGGCACCGGTGCCGCCGATCACCGGACCACGCCCCTGGGCGCATTCGACCGCGAGGCGGATGACATGTTTGTGCTCGTCGTAGGAAAGTGTGGGGGACTCCCCAGTGGTGCCGACCGGAACGATCCCCGTGATGCCATTTTCAAATTGAAAATCGACCAGCTTGCGGAACGCGGGCTCGTCGATGGAACCGTCCGGAAGAAAGGGAGTGACTAAGGCTGTGAAGGTGCCGCGATACATATTGTAATGGAAAAGGGTTCAGGTTTCAGGGATGCGGCGTTAGAGCAGCAAGGTGCCTTGGAAGACGATTTCGGCGGGGCCGGTGAGGGTGACATTTTTGAACGTGCCGCCTTCGGGGGTGAAGTTGATCTGGAGGGTATCGCCACTTCGCACGTCCACGGCAATGGGGGCGGGCTGGCCGGTCCGCAGGTGATGGATCAGGGCACAGGCCACGGTGCCGGTGCCGCAGGCCAGGGTTTCATCCTCCACCCCACGCTCGTAAGTGCGGATGGCGATGTGGCTGGTGCCCATGCGGTGCACAAAATTGGCATTGGTGCCTTTGGGCGCGAAGGTTTTGTGATAACGCAAAGCCGCGCCCCACTCCTTCACCGGCACCCCGTCGATGTCCCCCACAAAAACCACCGCGTGCGGCACCCCGGTATTCAGGAAATGCACCGCGAGTTCCGTGCCGGCAACCTCAAGGGCGAGATCCTGCTGCAGGCCAAATGGCTCGCTCATTTTGATCTGCACGTTATCGCCATGGAAAGTAGCTCCGATCACCCCCGCGGGCGTTTCGAAGCTGACCTGATCGAGGGCAAAGCCGTTCAGGAAATTGGCAAACCGGCCAAAACACCGCGCTCCATTGCCGCACATCTCGGCCTCTCCGCCATCGGCATTGTAATAACGCATCCGGTAATCGGCCCCCTGCTCCGCCGGCTCCACCGCCAGCAGTCCATCCGCACCCACCCCGCGATGCCGGTCGCACAAGCGTGCGATCTGATCTTGCGTGAGGGCGTAGCGGTGGTCGCGGTTATCAATGACCACAAAGTCATTGCCGGCGCCGTTCATTTTCCAGAATTGAATCTCCATGGGGTATCGGGGTGCGGCTTAAACGGACTTCACGGCATCAACAAGCGGTTTCACAAAAGCCGCCAGTTCCGCCTGCGCGGACGGGGTGCCACCATGAGTCTGGATCACCTT